>JBJHAZ010000022.1:0-14852 GCA_050485225.1 Gammaproteobacteria bacterium | reverse complement strand
ACTTCGTCACCCACGTTGAGCAGTTCGCTCGGGTGCTTGATGCGCTTCCAGGCCATGTCGGTGATGTGCAGCAGGCCATCGATGCCACCCAGGTCGACGAACGCACCGTAATCGGTGAGGTTCTTGACGATACCCTTGAGGACGATGCCTTCTTCCAGCTTGGCGAGCAGCTCTTCGCGCTCGGCGCTGTTGATCTTTTCCATCACGGCGCGGCGGGAAACCACCACGTTGTTGCGCTTCTGGTCCAGCTTGATGACCTTGAATTCCAGCGGCTTGTCTTCCAGGTGGGCGGTTTCGCGCATCGGGCGAACATCCACCAGGGAGCCGGGCAGGAACGCGCGCAGGCCATTGATATCGACGGTGAAACCGCCCTTGACCTTGCCGCTGATGATGCCGGTAACGATTTCGTCGGCCTTGTAGGCCGCTTCCAGCTCGCCCCAGGACTCCGCACGGCGGGCCTTCTCGCGGGACAGGCGGGTGGCACCGAAGCCATCCTCTACCGCTTCCAGGGCTACCTGGACTTCGTCACCGATTTCCAGTTTGAATTCGCCGTTATCGTCGAAGAACTGGCTGACCGGGATGATACCCTCGGACTTGAGGCCGGCGTGCACGGTCACCCAGTCCTTGTCGATATCGATAACCACACCGGTCACGATGGAGCCGGGGCCCATCTCGACGGTCTTCAGGCTTTCTTCAAACAGTTCTGCAAAACTTTCGCTCATTTAAGCGTACCTGTAATAAATAGCAGAGCCGCATGACGACTCTTTTACCGCGATGCCAGTACCGCGGGCCGGTTCGGATAAAAAGACGGCGGGCGCATTCCTGGCAGACGCCACCCCGTCTTTCTGGGTACTCAATCGTGCTGTCGCGAAACGGTCAGCCTGCTCGCGACGACCTTGCGGACCGCCTGAACGACCTCATCGATGCCCATCCGCGATGAATCGATGATTATAGCATCGGTCGCGGGTTTCAGCGGCGCCACCGGTCGGTTCATGTCCCGATCGTCGCGGATTCTGACCTTCTCCACGAGGGCGGCAAGGCTAACATCGTCGCCCTTCTCTAGCAACTGTTGATGGCGGCGGCGGGCGCGCTCCTCGGCACTGGCCGTCAGGTAGATCTTCACCTCGGCGCCAGGAAACACCACCGTGCCCATGTCGCGGCCGTCCGCCACCAGGCCGGGTGCGGTCGCAAAGGCGCGCTGGCGGTGCAACAGGCTGTCGCGCACGGCGGGCAGCGCTGCCACCTGGGAAGCGGCGGCGCCTACCTCCTCAGTGCGAATCTGGCCGGTGACGTCCTCGCCTTCCAGCTTTACCCGGGGCGTACCACTCTCGGCATCGGCACTGAAACTCACGTCCATATGGGCAGCCAGCACCACCAGATCGGCGACATTCTCGAGCGCCACCCCGTGGCGCATGGCCGCCAAAGCCAGCAGGCGATAGAGCGCCCCGCTGTCGAGAAAGTGATAACCCAGCTCGCGCGCCAGCACCAGACCCACGGTGCCCTTGCCGGAACCGCTCGGTCCATCGATGGTGATCACCGGCGCCGTCGTTTTTTTCATGCCTCCACCTCGTTAACGTCGATCCCCGACTGACGTGCCAGCTGGACGAAGCCGGGGAAGGACGTCGCTACGTTGTTGCAGTTGCGAATGGTGATGGCACCGGAGGCACGCAGCGCGGCAACGGTGAAGGACATGGCGATACGGTGGTCACCGTGGCTGTCGATCTCGCCACCACCCAGGGCTCCACCTTCAATAATCGCGCCATCGGGGGTGCCTTCGGCCTGGATACCCAGAGCCACCAAGCCGTCTACCATGGTCTGGATACGATCGCTCTCCTTGACCCGCAGCTCCTCGGCACCGGTCAGCACCGTGCGGCCTTCGGCACAGGCAGCCGCGATGAACAGGGCAGGAAACTCGTCGATGGCGAGCGGTACCTGGTCCTCGGGGATGGCAATGCCCCGCAGCGGTGCATGGCGCACGCGGATATCCGCCACCGGCTCGCCGCCCACGACCCGCTCGTTGGTCAGCTCGATGTTGCCACCCATGGCGCGCAGGATGTTGATGACGCCGATGCGGGTGGGGTTGATGCCCACGTGGGTCAGGGTGATGTCGGAGCCCGGCGCAATGGCGGCCGCCACCATGAAGAAGGTGGCCGACGAGATGTCGGCGGGCACCTCGATGGGCGCCGCGCGAAGCTGACCACCGCCGCGCACGGTGGCTGTCGCACCGGCGACCGTTACGGGATAGCCGAAGCCCTGCAGCATCCGCTCGGTGTGATCACGGGTCGGCGCCGGCTCGGTCACCGAGGTCTCGCCGTCGGCGTACAGACCCGCCAGCAACAGGCAGGACTTGACCTGGGCGCTGGCCATGGGCAGCGGGTAATCGATGCCCTTGAGCGGCTGACCGCCATGAATCTTGAGCGGCGGCCTGCCACCCTCCCCGGTATCGATGCGGGCACCCATCAGCGCCAGCGGTTCGGAGACACGCTTCATGGGGCGGCGTGACAGGGACTCATCGCCGGTCAACTCCACGTCAAAGGGCTGGCCGGCCAGCAAACCCGCCAGCAAGCGCATGGAAGTACCGGAATTGCCCAGGTAGAGCGGCCCTGCCGGTGCCTTGAGGCCGTTCAGCCCCACGCCGTGGATCACCACACGACCACGGTCGGGACCTTCGATCACCACGCCCATGTCACGGAAGGCCTGCAGGGTGGCGAGACTGTCCTCCCCCTCCAGGAAGCCGGTCACCTCGGTGACCCCCTCGGCGAGAGAGCCGAGCATGATGGAACGGTGCGAGATGGACTTGTCACCGGGGACGCGGAGGGTGCCCTGCACCCGGCCGCCGGGATGGGCGATAAAATCGATTTGCTGTGTCATGGGTTCAAGGTAGGCCTTGCGTTCAAGCATCTTGGAGAAATGGTTACGCGCTTCGCGCGCCCGGGTAAATACGCCCATCAGATAGTCGCTGTCGCCTGCTTCGATGGCACTGCGCAGCTGCCCCAGATGGTCGGTCATGCGATCGAGTACGCCCAGCAACGCCGTGCGATTGGCCAGTACGATGTCGTGCCACATCACCGGGTCACTGGAGGCGATGCGGGTGAAGTCGCGGAAGCCGCCGGCGGCGTACTGAAAAATCTCGCGATTGGCACGCATGTGAGCGAGGGTATCCACCAGTGAATAGGCCAGCACATGGGGCAGATGGCTGGTGGCGGCCAGCACTTCATCGTGCTCGACCACAGACATGGGGGTTACGGTGGCGCCGACGCCCTGCCACAGGCGGGTGACCCGCTCCACGTGGGCGGCACCGGTTTCGGGCAGGGGCGTGAGAATGACGCGATGGTCGATGTACAGATCGGGATTGACGGCATCGATGCCGCTGCGCTCCGAGCCGGCAATCGGGTGACCGGGCACGAAACCGGGCGGTATCTGCGCCCAGGCCTCGCGGGCGGCCGCGACCACGCTGCCCTTGACGCTGGCCACATCGGTGATGGTAACGCCGTCACGCACCAGCGGCGCCAGCTGCCGCAGGATGGCGGCCACCGACAGGGTCGGCACTCCCACCACGATCACGTCGCCCTCGCCCAGGTCGGCAACGGCTTCCTCGAGGCGGCTGAACGTGCGGTCCACCACGCCCTGCTCCACCGCCTTGACCAGAGTATCGGGACTGCGCGACACACCGCGCACTTCGCGGCACAGACCCTGCAGGCGGGCCGCCCGGGCGAGGCTGCCGCCGATCAGGCCCAGGCCGACCACCAGCAGGCGGTTGATCACCGGCTCGGTCATGAATCGCCTCCGTTGGCCAGCAGCCGCTCCAGGGTTTCGAGAAAGCGCCGGTTCTCCGATTCGAGGCCAATGGACACGCGCAGGTGGTCGGGCATGCCGTAACCGGCCACCGGGCGAACGATCACGCCCTCGGCCAGCAGGCGACGGTTGATCTCCGCGGCGCGTCCGGGGATCGCCACGGCAACAAAGTTGCCGGCGGAGGGGATGTATTCCAGACCGAGTCGCTTGAACCCGTTCTCCATCTGCACCATACCGGCGGCGTTGACGGTGATGCTCTCCTGCAGATAGGCCGCGTCGTCAAGTACCGCCTCGGCCGCCGCCAGCGCGAGGCTGTTGGCGTTGAAGGGCTGGCGCAGGCGATTGAGATAGTCGGCCAGATCGGGATGACTGACGCCGAACCCGATGCGCAGGGCCGCCAGGCCATACGCCTTGGAGAAGGTCCGGGTAATCACCAGATTGGGGTACCGGGGCAACAGATCAAGACCGGAACCATAGTCCGGCTTGTCCACGTATTCCTCATAGGCTTCGTCGAGCACCACCGTCACCGAGGCCGGCATACGGGCCATAAACGCCTCGATCTCCGCCCGTGAGAGCCAGGTGCCAGTGGGGTTGTTGGGGTTGGCGATGAAGACCAGCCGGGTGTCGTCGTCCACCAGCGCCGCCATGGCGTCAAGGTCGTGACCCCAGTCCCGCGCGGGCGCGCTGCGCAGTTCGGCCTGCTGGGCGGTCACCGCCAGCTGGTACACCACGAAGGCGTGATCCGACACCACCGCGTTGACACCCGGGCCCAGCAGGGTGCGCGCCAGCAGCTCGAGCACGTCATTGGAGCCGTTGCCCAGGGTTATCTGGCCGGCCGCGACACCGAGCCGCTCGGCCAGTTTGTGTTTGAGCCGATAACCGCTGCCGTCGGGATAGCGGGCCAGATCCGCCCCGGCGGCGGCGATGGCTTGAGTGGCCAGTCGGCTGGGTCCGAGCGGGTTTTCGTTGCTTGCCAGCTTGATGATGTCGTCGATACCCAGCTCGCGCTTGAGTTCGTCGATGGGCTTGCCCGGCTCATAGGGCAGCAACTGGTGCAATCCCGGCTGAACCAGCTGTTTGAAATCGGTACTCATACTCGGGTTTTCGTCCTGTTGGCGAGCGGCGCCGGTGCGTCAAAGCACCGCTTTGGGGTAGGAACCCAGCAGTTTGAGATCGGCCACACGGGGCTTGATCTCGTCCAGCGCGGCACTGACGTGCGGGTCGTTGACATGCCCCTTGAAATCCACAAAGAACACATAGTTCCACTTGCCGGTGGGCGAAGGGCGGGTTTCGACCCGGGTGAGATCCACCTTGTTGCGGTAGAAGGGCTCCAGCAGGTGCAGCAGTGCCCCGGGCTCATTGCGCATGGAGACGATGATCGAACGCTTGTCGTCGCCACTGGGCGGAACCGTTTCACGACCGATGATCAAAAACCGGGTCGAGTTTTCCGGCCGATCCTCGATCTTCTCGTGCAGTTTCTCGAGGCTGTAGAGCTCCGACGCCATGTCACCGGCGATGGCGGCCGAGTTCCACTCGGTGCGGATACGTCGGGCGGCCTCGGCGTTGCTGCTGACCGCCACCCGCTCGATCTTGGGATAGTGGGCATCGAGCCACTTGCGGCACTGGGCCAGCGACTGGGCGTGGGAATACACCCGGGTGATGTGGCGGGTATCGGTGTTGGGGCCGATGAGGAAGTGCTGATGGATGCGCAGCTCCACCTCGCCGGAGATCTGCAGCGAGGATTCCAGAAAGTTGTCCAGCGTGTGATTGACCACGCCCTCGGTGGAGTTCTCCACCGGCACCACGCCATAGTCGGCCGCACCTGCGGCCACCTCGCGAAACACCTCGTCGATCGCAGCCATGGGAATGCTGTTGGCGGAGTGACCGAAATGCTTGAGCACAGCCTCCTGGGTGAAGGTGCCCTCCGGTCCCAGGTAGGCCACCCGGATGACGCGCTCGAGCGCCAGGCAGGCGGACATGATCTCCCGGAACAGCCGCGCCATCTCCTCGTCCGGCAGCGGGCCGGGGTTCTGCTCCATGATGCGGCGCAGAACCTGTGCTTCCCGCTCGGGGCGATAGAAGTTGCTTTCGCCGTTGGCCATCTTGACCTGGGCTACCTGCTGGGCACAGCCGGCCCGTTCGCTGATCAGCGCCAGCAGCCGGGAGTCGATGCTGTCGATGCGCTGGCGCAGACCGTTCAGGTCGACCGGCGGCACCGCGTTATGCTCGTCGCTCATGGCGATTACTCCTGCTCGCCGGCGTCCAACCCGGCGCTGTCGTCCTCGGATTCCTCGATGCGGGCCAGACCCACCAGGGACTCGACATCACGCAGTCGCACCAGCTTGACGCCCTGGGTATTGCGGCTGAGCAGGGACACCTCGGACGCGCGGGTGCGCACCAGGGTACCGAGGTTGGAGATCAGCATGATCTCGTCCTGTTCGGCCACCTCGATGGCGCCGATGAGGTCACCGTTGCGCTCGGAGGTCTGCATGGCAATGACGCCCTGACCACCGCGCTTGAAGCTCGGGAAACCGTCCACCGCGGTGCGCTTGCCGAAGCCGTTCTCGGATACGGTGAGAATGGCGTTGCCCTCGCTGGGAACGATCATGGCGATCATCTCCTGCCCCTCGGCCAGGCGAATGCCGCGCACGCCGCGGGCGGTACGCCCCATGGCACGCACCTCGTCCTCGTTGAAACGGGTGGCTTTGCCGCCGGAGGTGAACAGCATCACATCGCGGGTGCCATCGGTGATGGCGGTGGCGACCAGACGGTCGCCCTCATCCAGCTCGAGGGCGCGCAGGCCGACGCTGCGCGGACGGGCAAAGGCGGACAGCTCGGTTTTCTTGACGGTGCCGTTGGCGGTGGCCATGAAAATGAACTGGTCGTCGGGGTATTCGCGCACCGGCAGGATGGAGGTGATGCGCTCACCCTCCTCCAGCGGCAGGAGGTTGACCATGGGTCGACCGCGGGCGTTGCGACCGGCCACCGGGATCATGAACACCTTCAGCCAGTAGACCTTGCCGGCGCTGGTAAAGCACAGGATGGTGTCGTGGGTGCTGGCCACCAGCAGGTGCTCCACGAAGTCCTCATCCTTGACCGAGGTGGCGCTCTTGCCGAGTCCGCCGCGGCGCTGGGCCTGGTAGTCGGCCAACGGCTGGGTCTTGGCGTAGCCGGCGTGGGAAATGGTCACCACCCGGTCTTCCTCGGGGATCAGATCCTCGACGGTCAGATCGTGCTGGGACTCCACGATCTCGGTGCGACGGGCATCGCCGAAGTCGCGACCGATTTCTTCCAGCTCCTCGCGGATGACGCGCATCAGCTCGTCGGGGCTGGACAGGATAAACAGATACTCGCCGATTTCCTTGAGCTTGTCCTGATACTCGCTGAGCAGCTTTTCGTGTTCCATGCCGGTCAGGCGGTTGAGGCGCAGCTCGAGGATCGCCTGGGCCTGCTCCACCGAGAGGTAGTACAGGCCCTCGCGCAGGCCGAACTGCTCGGGCAAACCTTCGGGGCGGGAGCTGGTGGCACCGGTGCGCTCGAGCATCTCCAGCACATTGGCAGCCTCCCAGCCCTGCGCCATCAGGCGCTCGCGGGCCTCGGCGGGAGTGGGCGAGGCCTTGATCATCGCGATCACCGGATCGATGTTGGCCAGCGCCACGGCGTAGCCTTCAAGGATATGGGCGCGCTCGCGAGCCTTGCGCAACAGGTAGACGGTGCGGCGGGTCACCACCTCACGGCGGTGGCGGACAAAGGCTTCCAGCAGCTCCTTCAGGTTGAGCGTGCGGGGCTGGCCGTCCACCAGAGCCACGATATTGATGCCGAAGACGTTCTGCAGTTGGGTCTGGGCGTAGAGGTTGTTGAGCACCACGTCGCCCATCTCGCCACGGCGCAGCTCGATCACCACGCGCAGGCCGTCCTTGTCCGACTCGTCGCGCAGCTCGCTGATGCCCTCGATCTTCTTTTCCTTGACCAGCTCGGCGATCTTCTCGATCAGCCGCGCCTTGTTCACCTGGTAGGGCAGCTCGTTGATGATGATGGTGTCCCGATGGGTCTTCTCGTCGGTGATCACCTCGGCGCGGGCGCGCACGTAGATGCGACCACGGCCGGTGCGGTACGCCTGGATGATGCCGGCCTTGCCGTTGATGATGGCCGCGGTGGGAAAGTCCGGACCCGGTACATGCTCCATCAGCTCGTCGATGTCGATGTCGGGGTTGTCTATCAGGGCCAGACAGGCGCTGAGCACCTCGGACAGGTTGTGGGGCGGGATATTGGTGGCCATGCCCACGGCGATGCCGGACGAGCCGTTGACCAGCAGGTTCGGCACCCGGGTGGGCAGCACATCGGGGATCCGCTCCGTACCGTCGTAGTTGTCGACGTAATCCACCGTCTCCTTGTCGAGATCCGCCAGCAGCGAGTGGGCGATCTTCGCCATGCGAATCTCGGTGTAACGCATCGCCGCCGCGGAATCGCCGTCGATGGAACCGAAGTTGCCCTGCCCGTCCACCAGCATGTAACGCAGCGAGAAGGGCTGGGCCATGCGCACGATGGTGTCGTACACCGCCGAGTCGCCGTGGGGGTGGTATTTACCGATCACGTCACCGACCACACGGGCCGATTTCTTGTAGGGCTTGTTCCAGTCGTTGTTCAGCTCGCTCATGGCGAACAGGACGCGGCGGTGTACCGGCTTCAGGCCATCGCGTACATCCGGCAGGGCGCGACCGACAATCACGCTCATGGCGTAGTCCAGATAGGACTGCTTGAGCTCATCCTCGATGTTGACGGCGACGATTTCTTTGGCTAACTCACCCATAGCTCTATGAATTCCTGTCATTTTTTGGGTGCCCGGCACACCGCTTCTCCAACGCGGGGAAGCGCCTGACACAAGCGCGGGATTCTAACACAAATGACAGGGGCGAGCCTGCCCGCCCAACGCCGGGGCGGACAAGCCGCCAGCGACCGATCAGCGGGCGGCGACGGCGGCGGGCGGCGCCTCGGAGTGAGCCGATACGGCCCGCTCCGGAGACAGCGGTCGGGCGGGGCGTCGCCGCCGGTTGATGAACAGCGAGTCGGCGCCGGCCAGCTTGGCCTCGTGCTTGGCTTCCGAGGCCAGCGCCGCCACATCGTGGTGGGAAAAGCAGTGTTCAGGATCGGGGTGGGCGACCCCCACCGAGAGCGACAGCAGCGGAAACTGCATGGCCTGGCCAGTGCGATCCTCGCCGAGGATATAGCCGGCCGCCAGGTCCTCGGGGCGGTAGAAGTCTCGCGCCCGGCGTGCAAACTCCGCAATCAGCGCCCGGCAGCGACGTTCCCAATCGGGCGAGCGAAACAGGATCACGAAATCATCGCCACCGATATGCCCGACAAAGTCGTCCTCGCCCTTGACGGCGTCGCACAACGTGCCGGCAAGGCAGGTAATCACCTCATCACCGAGGCTGTAGCCGTAGTGGTCATTGAAGGGCTTGAAGTTGTTGATGTCCACGTAAGCAATACGAAAGGACGCGGCAGCCCGCAGCAGCGCGTCCACCTCTTCGTAGATGGGCACGTTTCCCGGCAACTGGGTCAGCGGGTTGCTGTAGCGGGCACTGCGGATCTGCATTTCGGTGATGTTCTTCAGCAGCGCCGAGATCCGGGCGATCCCGGCATAGGCTCCGTTGCGGGTGACCAGAATGTCCTGGCTCATGTCGGTCACGGCCCGGGCCGTCACCAGTCGCGACACCTCCTGCATGGGGGTATTCCAGTCCAGCACCAACGGCGACGCCGCGAGATCGCCGATCGGCTTGCGCCAGTTGAGCGCGTAGGCGTAGCGCTCGGAAAACCGCTCGGTAATGATCCGACGGGTAACCATGCCCACCGGCTGGGCTCCATCCACTATCGGCAACGACTCGAATTCGGGGTTCTTCTGGAAAAACTCGTTGACCATCTCGGCGCGGGTATCAACCTGTAATGGCGCCACCCACTCGGTGATGGCCGCCACGGTTTCGCTGGGACGCACCATCGGCCCCTTCGCCGCCAGCGCCACCTGCCCCAGACCGTTGACGCGGAACTGCTGTGGCGGCGCGGCCTCCGGGCGATGAATCAGGTATCCCTGCACATAGCGCACGTGGAGCATGCGCAACGTCAGCAGCTCGTCGAGGGTTTCCACCCCTTCGGCAATGACATGGCAGCGAAGTCCACGGGCAATCTCGATGATGGAGCGCACGAACTCCCGCTTTACCGTATCGCAGTGAATGTCGCTGATAAAATGCCGGTCGATCTTGATATATTCGGGGTGCAGCTGCGACCAGGTTTTCAGCCCCGAATATCCGGTGCCGAGGTCATCCAGCGCCAGCTCCAGTCCGTTGCGGCGGGCATCGCTGCTGAAAGCCTGGAGCGCCGCAACATCCTTGAAAGGGTAGAGCTCGGACAACTCGAGGACCACCCTCCCCGGCTCGAGCGCCGAGCCTTCGGCCTGAAACAGCTCGGCCGGAGTGGCCAGCCCGTCCGGCAGGGTATTGAGAAACAGCTTGCCGGACAGACCGAGCGCCGCGAACCGCGCAACAGCCAAGCGGAGGCAACGCAGGTTCAACTCAGCGAGCCGCGCCTCGCGCTGGGCGGCGGCAAACAGCTCCGCCGGCGTTGCAAACACATCGCTGTCGGGCATGCGCACCAGCGCCTCGAAACCGAGTGGCCGCATGCTTTCCAGATCGAGAATCACCTGAAAGTGACTGGCCAGCCCTGGCCCGGACAACAGTCGGTCGAGTTCGTTGGATGCACGCTCATGAATGTCGACACTGCACAATCCTGATAACGGCATGGCTCCCCTACCTCGCAACAAACAGAGCCCTGATCAGGGTTCCGGCGGGCGATTCTGGACCGGTCGGATGACAGTAATGTGTCACCCCACTGACAAGACCAGTCGGTATACTGGGCCCTCGTATACGGGTGGCGACTCAGGGCGCCCCCCTCCGTCAACCGCCCGGAATGACTCAGGCCCATGGAACCACAACCCATAGACACCCTGCTGCTCGCACGCTGGGTGCTGCCCATCACCCCCGCCGACACCGTGCTGGAACACTGCGCCGTTGCCGTACAGGACGGCCGCATCGTGGCGCTTGCGCCGCGAGCCGAGGCCCTGCGCCGCTACAAGGCGCAGGAAGTCATCGAGCTGGACGATCAGCTGCTGATGCCGGGGCTTGTCAATGCCCACACCCACGCCGGCATGTCGCTGCTGCGCGGCTATGCCGACGACCTGCCCCTGCACACCTGGCTCAACGACCACATATGGCCCGCCGAGGGCCGGCTGCTGAGCGAGACCTTCGTGCGCGACGGCACCGAACTCGCCATGGCGGAGATGATTCGCGGCGGCACCACCACCTTTGCGGACATGTACTTTCACGCTGACGCGGTGGCCGAAGCGGTGGTGCACGCCGGCCTGCGCGCCCAGATCGCCTTCCCCGTGATGAACCTGCCCACCAGCTGGGGCGCGGGACCGGCCGACTATATTGCCCGTGGGGTCGAACTGTTCGACGAGTACCGCAACCACCCGCGCATCCGTATCGCCTTCGGCCCCCACGCCCCCTATACCGTGGACGACGCCACTGCCGGTGAAGTGGCCAAGCTGGCCTACGAGCTCAACGAGGCCGCCATTCATATCCACCTTCACGAGACGGCAGCGGAAGTCAGCGAAAGCCTGACGCAATACGGCGAGCGTCCGCTGGCGCGCATGCACCGGCTCGGCCTGCTGACTCCGCAAACCCAGTGCGTTCACATGACGCAGGTGGACGGGTCGGATATCGAACTGTTGCGCGAAACCAATGCCACAGTCGTGCACTGCCCTCGCTCCAACATGAAACTGGCCAGCGGCCACTGCCCGGTCACAGCCTTGCAGGCGGCGGGCGTCTCAGTCGGCCTGGGCACCGACAGCGCCGCCAGCAACAACGGCCTCAACCTGTTTGCAGAGGCCGCCAGCGCCGCGCTGCTGGCCAAGTCGATCAGCGGCGACCCCGCCGCCCTGCCGGCCTTTCAGGCATTGCACATGGCGACACTGGGCAGCGCTCGGGCACTGGGTCTCGATCAGGACATCGGCAGTATCGAGCCCGGCAAGCAGGCTGACCTGATCGCCGTCGACCTGTCGGGCCCGGAGCTCCAACCCCTGTATAATCCGGTATCTCAACTGGTGTACTGCAGCCACGGGCTGCGTGTCACTCACAACTGGGTTGCCGGACGGGCGCTGATGCGCCAGGGTCAGCTGACCACGCTGGACACCGACGAGCTGCTCGGCCGGGTCGCGCGCTGGCAACAGCTGATTTCCGCCTGAGTCAACACGCCAAGGAACAACATGAGCAGAACCAACGTCGATCGTCAGGAAATCGCCAAGTTCGAAGCGCTCGCCAGCCGCTGGTGGGATCGGGAGAGCGAATTCCGCCCGCTGCACGACATCAACCCCCTGCGCGCCAACTGGATCGACCTGCACTCGCCGGTGGCCGAACGCCGCGTGCTGGACGTGGGGTGCGGCGGCGGCATTCTGAGCGAAGCCCTGTGGCAGCGCGGTGCCGAGGTCACGGCCATCGACATGGGCGAGGCGCCACTGGCCGTGGCACGCCTGCATGCCCTCGAAAGCGGCGCCGAAGTGGATTACCGCCAGATGACGGCGGAGGAGCTGGCCGACGAGCAGCCGGGGCAGTTCGATGTGGTGACCTGCCTGGAGATGCTCGAACATGTGCCGGAGCCCGCGTCGGTGATTGACGCCTGCGCGCGTCTGGTCAAGCCGGGCGGACACATCTACTTCTCCACCATCAATCGCAACCCGAAGTCCTACGCCTTCGCCATCATCGGCGCAGAATATGTACTCCGGCTGCTGCCGCGCGGCACCCACGACTACGCCAAGTTCATCCGCCCGTCGGAGCTGGGCCGCTGGGCACGCGCCGCCGGCCTCGACATCCGCCACATGACCGGCATGACCTACAACCCCATAACGCGCCGCTATCGACTCAACGATCGCGATCTGGACGTCAATTATCTGGTCCACTGCCAGAAGCCGGAGGTCTGATGTCACCGACCCGCTACGCCGGTGTGCTGTTCGACCTGGACGGCACCCTGCTGGATACCGCCCCGGACTTTGTGGATGCCCTCAATCACCTGCTGCACCTCAAGGGGCAGGCGCCTCTGGCCGATGCGGTGATCCGCAGCCACGTTTCACACGGTGCGCGCGCACTGGTGGCCCTCGCCTTCGGCCAAGGCCGCGACGACTTCGAACAACTGCGCCGCGAGTTTCTGGACATCTACGCCGAGCACCTGAGCCGCAAGACCCGCCTGTTCGACGGTTTCGAACGCCTGCTGGAACAGCTCGCCGAGCACCGCATACCCTGGGGCATCGTCACCAACAAGCCGGCGCTGTACACCGAGATGATCCTCGCCGACCTGCAACTGGCTCCCGCCCCCGGCACCGTGATCTGTCCCGACCACGTATCGCGTACCAAGCCGGATCCGGAGCCCATGCTGCTGGCCGCCAGCCAACTCGGCGTTGCCGCCGCACGCTGCGTCTATGTGGGCGACCATCGCCGGGATATCGAGGCCGGGCGGGCGGCGGGCATGACCACCATAGCTGCCGCCTACGGCTATATTGATGAGAGCGACCTGCCGGAAACCTGGGAAGCCGACCACATCGTGACCCGGCCCACGGACCTGCAGTCGCTGATTTTTACGCCCACCCAACTACCGGAAGACATGACCGTATGACTGGCTCCAACTCCTTGAGCGACCTGGATATCACCCGCTACGAGGCACCGGCCCACCTGCTGGAGGACCGCGTGATCGCGGTCACCGGGGCCGGCGACGGCATCGGGCGCGAAGCGGCGCTGACCTTCGCCCGTCATGGCGCCACCGTGATCCTGATCGGGCGCACCATCAGCAAGCTCGAAAGCGTCTACGATGCCATCGAGGATGCCGGGGGCGCCCAGCCGGGGATCTATCCCATGTGCCTGGAAGGTGCCAGCGAAAACGACTATCAGGAAATGCACGACCGGCTGGACCAGGAGTTCGGGCGCCTCGACGGCCTGCTGCTCAACGCCAGCCTGCTCGGTGAACGACGGCCCATCGCCCAATACCCACTGCATGTCTGGAACCGGGTCATGCAGGTCAATGTGACCTCCCAGTTCCTGATGACCAAGGCGCTGCTGCCGCTGCTGGACAGGGCGGAACAGGCGTCGGTGGTGTTTACCTCCTCGGGCGTGGGACGACGGGGGGGTGCTTTCTGGGGCGCCTACTCGGTGTCGAAATTTGCCACCGAGGGACTGATGCAGATACTTGCGGCGGAAACAGCGGAGGCCACCGGCATTCGTGTCAACGCCATCAACCCCGGCGCCACGCGCACCCAAATGCGCGCCGACGCCTATCCCGCCGAGGACCCCGGCACCCTGAAAACACCCGCCGACCTCATGCCCACCTATCTGTACCTGATGGGCCGGGACAGTATCGGTATCAGCGGCCGTTCCGTGGATGCCCAGCCAAAGGGTTGAGCCGACGGCGCGGCCGGGGCTTCAACCCTTGTTGCCCCGAGAGCGCAAACGCCTCACCTGGCGCTGGTGACGGGTGCGCTCCTGGGGTGTCAGGCTGACGTGCTTCTCGGGCTTGAGCCCCACCAGCCGCGCCAGGCGGTTGGTGTCACCCGGCTCCAGCTCCACCCACTCACCGCGCCTGACCCACGAAGGCAGCGCAATGTTGCCGTAGCGGACACGCTTGAGCCGACTCACCTCGACCCCCTGGGACTCCCACAGGCGCCGCACCTCGCGGTTGCGGCCCTCCGTCAGCACCACCGAGAACCAGCGATTGGCCCCGGACGCCTCACCGGCGCGCACCGACTTGAACGACGCCGGGCCGTCCTCGAGCTCGACGCCCTCGGTAAGCCGCTTGATCATGTCGTCGTCCACCTCGCCGAACACCCGCACCAGATACTCACGCTCCACCTGGGTGGACGGGTGCATGAGCACATTGGCCAGCTCGCCATCGTTGGTAAACAACAGCAGGCCGCTGGTATTGAGGTCAAGCCGACCCACGGCAACCCAGCGCCCGCCCGGCAG
>JBJHAZ010000021.1:835-14888 GCA_050485225.1 Gammaproteobacteria bacterium | reverse complement strand
TCACCGCCTGCTGCACCGCCGGATCGAAGTCCTGGATACCCATGCTCAGGCGGTTGAAGCCCAGCGAACGCAGGCAGTCGAGGCTGGCTGCCGTGGTCTCGCCGGGATGGATCTCGATGGAGTACTCGCCCCGGTCGTCGCCACACAGGCTGAACAGGCGGTCCGTCGCGGCCATCAGCCGGGTCTTTTCCCCGTCGCTGATGTAGGTGGGCGTACCCCCGCCCCAGTGCAACTGCTCCACCTGACGACGGGCATCGAGCCGACCCGCGTACAACTCCATCTCGTGGATGACTCGCTCCAGGTAGGGAGCGGCGCGCTGCCGGTTGGCGGTGACGATCCGATTACAGCCGCAGTAGTAGCAGACGGTGCTGCAGAACGGGATATGTACATACAGCGACAGGGGGCGCCGCGCTCGATTGCCCCGCTCCAATGCCTCCATCACCTGCTGCTCGCCGATACCCTCGTGGAACTGGGGTGCCGTGGGGTAGGAGGTATAGCGCGGGCCGCTGAGATCGTAGCGGGCGATCAGCTCGGCATTCCAGTCTGGCGCGGTATCGGGTTGGCGGCTCATGAGCGGCGATGTCCTCATTCCATCCGGGCCAGTGTAGGGACTCGCCGCCGTCGCGCCATTGACCACCGTCAAGGCCGGTCCGAAAGGGTCGGCGCTGGAACCGCGCCGGCCCAGTGGCTATAATCGGCGGCTGTTCCGACTGTCTGAGTGCAGACTTTTCATTCACCGACCAAGAGTCCACCCCATGAGCTTCAGCAAGATTCCTGCAGGCAAGGACCTGCCCAACGATTTCAACGTGGTTATCGAAATCCCCGCCAACCATGACCCCATCAAGTACGAAATCGAGAAGGACTACGACGCCATTTTCGTGGACCGCTTTGTTGCCACCCCCATGTTCTACCCGGCCAACTACGGTTACATCCCCGAGACCCTGTCCGAAGACGGCGACCCCCTCGACGTGCTGGTGGTATCCCCCTACCCCGTCATGCCCGGCTCCGTGATCCGCAGCCGTCCCATCGGCATCCTCAACATGACCGATGAATCCGGCTCCGACGCCAAGCTGATTGCCGTACCCCACAGCAAGCTGACCAAGCAATACGAGCACATCACCGACATCCACGAGCTGCCCGAACTGCTGCGCAAGCAGATCGAGCACTACTTCGAGAACTACAAGGACCTCGAGGAAGGCAAGTGGGTCAAGGTGGAAGGCTGGGACGGCATCGAAGCCGCCAAGACCGAGGTCAACGCCTCCCGCGAGCGTTACCTCAAGGGCTGAGCCCCTCCTTCTCGGAACCAAAGATCCCGGCCAACGTGCCGGGATTTTTTATGCGCATATCCGCACGCAGGAGGGGTCAGCCACCAGCGCTCTTCAGCAGAGGCACCGTCAAGCGGGCCACCAGTCCACCACCTTCACGACAGTGCAACCCGAACGAACCGCCGAAGCGTTCAGTCACGGATCGCACGATCGACAGGCCGAGTCCAGCACCCTCTCGACTGCTACGTCCCTGATCGCCACGCCAGAACCGCTGTTCCACCCGAGCGGACTGTTCAGCGGTCAGCCCCGGCCCACGGTCTGCTATCTCGATCAGCCCCTGCAGCCCCGGGCGGCTGCAAACCGCGCTGATCTCCACGAGCGATGTTTCAGGGCTGTAGTGCAGAGCATTTTCCAGCAGGTTGCGTACCGCCGCTGCCAACAACTCATCCGGCAACGGTGACGCAGCATCACTCCCGTCCAGTGACAGGGCTATCCGCCGCTGTTGCGCCACAGGCAGTTGCTCGACCACAGCCCTGATCAGGCTGTGAATGGAGGGGGTCGCGGCATCCTCATTCGGTGCGGTTTCGGTGCGTGCCAGCAGCAGCATCTGACCGAGCAGTCGCGACAGACGATGCACACCCTCGCTGGCCTGCTCAAGTGAGGCCGCAGCCATTTTTCCATCGGTCACCCGGGCTACCTGCAAGTGAGTATCTATGGCCGTCAAAGGCGAGCGCAGCTCATGGGCCGCCGCGTCGGAAAAAGCGCGCTGCGAGCTCAGCGCCGTCGCAAGGCGGCCAAGAACACCGTTGAGAGCCTCCATCACGGGCACCAGCTCTGCAGGAGGACGGGGAATATCGATGGCACCGAAATCATACGTATCCCTCGCATGCAGTATTCGACGCAGGGTGTCGAGTGGCGCAAGCCCGCGACCGATCCCGATCCACAGCGCCATCAGACCACCGATCACCGCGATCAGAAAAGGTACGCTCGTGGCCACCAGCATCTGCCCCGTAAGTCGCTCCCTTTCCTCGACACGATCGGCTGTCACAATCCGATAATCGCCGTCGAGCAGCGTGAAAGTACGCCATACCTGACCGTCAAGTTCAGTAAACGCATAGCCCGGCCTATGATCGTCAAACAGGGTGTCGGGGCTACCGTCAGTGCGGGCCATCACGTCACCGCGCAGTGACCTGACCTGGCACGCCATTCCCTCTCCACCGGCTACCTGAACCGACCGCTGCAGACCGGATTCCCCGGCAGCACCGGACACGGGCACCGCCGACTGCTGCATCAGACCGCTGACCATGCGAGCCGACATGGCCAGTCGCTCATCGAGAGTGCGGTCCAGATTATCCTGCACACCCCGAATCATCAGAGCGGCGGCAAAAAGCCACAACACCAGCAGCGCCAGACCTGCGATCAATACTGCCCGCAACCGCAGACTCACGGCAGTACCTTCCAGCCAAGACGGTAACCGTGACCGCGCGCCGTTTCGATGGCTTCACTGCCAAGCTTGCGGCGAATGTTATGAATATGGACGCTCAACGCATTGCTGCCGAGCTCCTCACCGTATCCGTAGACCCGATCGCGCAGAACATCGGCTGGCAGCCAGCGCTCACCCGTGGCCGCAAGATGCACGAGCAGATCGACTTCGCGACGGGACAGGCTCACCGGCGCGCCGTTCAGCGTCGCCATGCCGCTTTCCGGCTCCACTCTGAGCGGGCCTGCACTGATGACCTGCACGGTCCGCCCCTGAGCGCGTCGCACCAGGGCGTGCAACCGCGCTGCCAGCTCGCGCAGGTCAAAGGGTTTCACCATGTAATCATCGCCACCGCGATGAAGACCTTCCAGGCGATGTTCGACCGTATCCCTCGCAGTCAGTATCAATACCGGCAACGTGTGCCCCGCGTGTCGAAGACTTTCCAGCAACTCCAGTCCATCACGATCGGGAAGCCCCAGATCGAGTACTCCGGCATCGTAGACATCAATGGTGCAGGCCTCCTCTGCAGCGGCAGCATCCCCCACGAGGTCGCAGGCGATACCGTGCAGTGTCAGGCCGGCCACTATGCCACTGGCGATCAGGTCGTCATCCTCAACCAACAAGACTCGCATTGTATTGCCCCTGCCGAAACGGTAATCCCGCCGATGGTATGCCAGCAAAACACCCGCCGTCACTTAAACTTGAATTAACCTGACCGGCCTATGATCCGCTCATGTCGATCATGAGCGCACTGCCGACCCGGGTTATCGTGTTCGCCTTTGCCGTGGCAACCGCGTGGCTGGCGGCGCGCGTATTCGCCGGCCGCCTGCCAGGAAGCACGGCCAAAGCCGCGGGCACGCTGGTGCTGGACGCGGTTCTGGCGGGGCTGGTTGCCGCACGACTGGTTTTCATCGCCATCTGGTGGCGCGAGTACACTGCGGCCCCACTGTCCATGCTCGCCATCGGCGATGGAGGATTCCATGCGCCTGCCGGCTTCATCGTTACGCTGGCCTGGGCCGGATGGAAATCACAGTACACCCCGGCACTGCGCAAGCCCGTGTGGGGTGCCTTGTTCGTCGGCCTGCTTACCTGGAGCCTGATCGACAACGCGCCGGCGCTGTTGCGCCAGGCAACCCCTTCGATGCCCGACCTGATCCTCAATCGTGCTGATTACACCGATACCGTGGCGCTTTCGGATTTCGCGGGACAGCCGGTGGTAATCAACCTCTGGGCAACCTGGTGTCCACCGTGTCGCCGCGAAATGCCCGTGTTGCAGCAGGCCGAGGCTGACTACCCCGACGTGGCCTTCATATTGATCAACCAGGGGGAAACCGCTCGCCAGATCCAATCATTCCTCGAGTCCGAACGCCTGAACCTTAACCATGTCCTGCTGGACCCATTTTCATCCGCCATGAGAAAAATCGGTGCACGCGGCTTGCCGACCACGCTGTACTTCGATGCGGAGGGCCGCCTGGTCGATTCACACCTGGGTGAGCTGACCACGCCCTCCCTGCGCGACACGCTGCAGCGCCGCTTCGATCAGAACCCGCCACCGAACCCGATAGAGGAGTAACCATGTCCACTCCAGCCACTGTACGCACCCTCCTGCTGATCGTAACCCTTGGGTCGGCGACCCTCGGCAATGCAGCTGAAAGCCGGTTACCCGACGTTCTTCGGGCTCTGGAAGCCCAGGGCATCGAGATACTGGAAGAGTTTGCAATCGACGATGGTCTGCGCGCCTTCGCCGCCTCTACGGGTGGTCAACCGATTGCGGTCTATGTAACCGGTAAGGGGAACGCGATCGTCGGAACCCGAGTCGGCCCCGAAGGATCATTCCTCGACGAAAAGCAACTGGATCAGCTGGTCGCCATACCCGCCGCCGAGCGCGCCTGGGCCAGACTCGAGAGTTCCTCATGGGTGCTTGATGGCAGGGACGACGCACCCCGCATCGTCTACACCTTCAGCGATCCGAACTGTCCCTACTGCAATCGCTTCTGGCAGGCAGCACGACCCTGGATTGAATCCGGCGCCGTGCAATTGCGCCACGTGATGGTGGGACTGATACGTGCGGACAGCGCCAACAAGGCCGCCGCCATTCTTGAGGCTGACAACCCGTCGGCAGCACTGACCAAGAACGAAACGAACTTCTCGAACGGTGGTATCACCGCCCTCGACAGCATTGCACCGGACACCAGAGAGTTGCTGGCCGACCATCAGATGCTGATGCTGAGCCTCGGTTTTCGCGGCACCCCCGGCGTCATTGCCCGGGACGACACCGGACTGCTGCAGAAGGTGAATGGCCTGCCCGGACCTGAGGCCTTGGAAAAACTACTGGGGCCGCGCCCCTGACATCCCCCGTTACCACCCACCAAAAAAGAGGCGTTTGAGGTGAAATACTGGATCACCCTGAACCGGCTGCTGCCGGTTATTGCGGCGGGGTTGTTGGGCACGCAGGCCATCGCCCTTGAAGGTGACCCCGAGCGGGGTGCTGCGCAGGCAGCAACGTGCGCTGCCTGCCATCAGGAGGACGGCAGGGGTATGCACAACCCCGCAGGAGAATCCTGGCCAAGACTGGCCGGGCTGGATGCCGACTATCTCGCCAGACAGCTGCGCCATTTTCGCAGCGGCGCGCGACAGAGCGCCAGCATGGCACCTTTCGTCGCCAATCTCGACGACGTGCAGATTGCCGACCTTTCCGCTTACTACAGTGCAATACCGGCAACGCAGGCCGGAGATGATGGGGAGGCCGATGCCGCAACCCTGGCGCGGGGCGAACAGCTTGCCAACCTTGGAGACTGGCGTCGTTACCTGGTTTCGTGCAGCAGTTGTCATGGTCCTCAGGGCAACGGCGTGGGCAGCGCCTTTCCTGCAATCGCGGGTCAACACGCCGGCTACATCAGCGACCAGCTCAAGGCTTGGCGAGACGGCAAGCGTGCCAACGACCCCCAGGACCTTATGGGCAGCATTGCCCGACGCATGAATGATGATGACATTCGCGCGGTGGCTGCATGGTATGCCCGCCTGACACCCGAATCGACCACGGAGTAATGCCGCATGTCCGCTTGCAACCCCGCGCCGATACGTTTCGCCGCTGCGCTGAGTGCGGCTCTACTGATCAGCCTGAACGCTCCCGCCATCGGCGACGATCGCGATATAGTCCAGGAGCTCATCGCCCTCGGCTATCCGCCACCTCGAGATGACGAACTGGTGCACATACCGCCGACGATCGCGGATCTCGACACTGCGGACATTCATCCGCAACTCAAGCAGGTCATACAGTATGGCCACGACCTGTTTACCGATACCCAGCAATTGCGCGGCCGTTATGTGTTCAATGACATGAGCTGCTCGAGCTGTCACCTGGGCGATGGTGCGCAGTCTTTCAGTGCGCCGGTTTGGCCGGCGGCCATTACCTTGCCGGACTTTCGTGGCAAGAATCAGCACGTCAACAGTCTGGAAGAACGCATTGCGGGCTGCTTCTCCTACTCGATGAACGGCACACCGCCTGATTACGGCAGCGATATCATGCTTGCACTGTCCGCCTACCATCAATGGCTGGCCACCGGAGTCCCCATGTATCCGGGGCAGCCCATTTACGGACGTGGTTTCCCGGCACCGTCGCGGCCGGATAAGTCGCCGGACTACGCCCGTGGGCAAGCAGGTTACGAGGAACATTGCGCGATCTGTCATCAGAGCGACGGTCAGGGCGTGAGCAGCGGCGGCAAGACCGTCTTCCCGCCACTCTGGGGCGACCATTCATTCAACTGGGGCGCGGGTATCGCCCGGGTACATACGGCGGCGGGGTTTATCCAGAACAACATGCCACTCGGGCAGCCCAATTCCCTGACGGACCAGGAAGCGTGGGATATCGCGTTTTACATGAACAGTCAGGAGCGGCCTCAGGATCCACGCTACACCGGCAACCTCGACGAAATGCTGGAGCTCTTCGGCCCGACCTTTCACCGGCACTCCCTCTATGGTCAGACCCGCGAGCACGACGGCCACAGGTTAGGGGATCACACCAACACCGGTGAAAAGGATTTCCTGCGGCCCTGGCCCATCGGCGTACAGCGCTTTGAATCCCGAGAGGAAAAGCGTGACCGATGAATACCTCAGCGAACACGCGCAAACTCCTGAGCGGCTGTGGCACGCGGAGTCAGGAACGGTGATCGATTGCCAACCCCTCGCAGGCCAGCATGGCACGCTTCATCGCCAGCCCCCAGTGATACCCGCCCAGGCTACCGTCGGAGCGAATGACGCGGTGGCAGGGAATCATCCAGGAAACAGGATTGGAACCCACCGCACTGGCTGCGGCGCGAATCGCGCGGGGATATCCCGCCATCTGCGCCACCTCGGAATAGCTGCGCGTCTCTCCCGCCGGGATGGCCGACAGTGCCTGCCACACGGCCAGCTGCAGGGGCGTGCCGTGCAGCCATAAACGCAGTCGTCGGGCTGGATCCGGGCGACGCATCCAGAGGGTGTCGAGCAGGGTTCTCTCGGCACCGGAAGCATCGTCGACCGACGGCTCATCGCTCGGGTCGAAATACAGCCCCACCAACACCGGCGCGCCCTCCCATTCAGCCACCACGGCCCGTGAGTGGCCGAAGGGTCCAACGCCCAGCCGCCAGCTGCGGGTGGCGGAGATCGGCGGCACAGCCCGGAGGTGTACAGACCCCACCGTTTGCCAGCCGTGATCGGTGCCCTCCCGGGGGGCCATCTCGAGCAACAGGGCATCGCGCACTTTGGGCATGGCGGGTCTCCGGAGGTAGTCAGCGCACCAGTCGGTGCTCGATCAGGTGTCGCACCACGGATTCGTCCGCCAGTGTGGAGACATCACCCAGGTGGTCCAGCTCGTTGGCGGCGATCTTGCGCAGGATGCGCCGCATGATCTTGCCGGATCGGGTCTTGGGCAGTGCCGGCGCCCACTGGATGTACTGGGGTTTGGCAATGGCACCGATCTCGTCGGCCACCAGCGCGACCAGCTCGTCCTGCAACCGGTCACTCGGCTGCTCGCCACTCATCAGGGTGACGTAGGCGTAGATGCCCTGCCCCTTGATGTCGTGGGGAAAGCCCACCACGGCGGCCTCGGCCACCTTGGGGTGCAGTACCAGCGCGCTTTCGATCTCGGCGGTGCCCAGGCGGTGACCGGACACGTTGAGCACATCGTCCATGCGTCCGGTGATCCAGTAGTAGCCGTCCTCGTCGCGACGGGCGCCGTCGCCGGTAAAGTAGTAACCCGGGAAGGTGCTGAAGTAGGTGTCGATCAGCCGCTGGTGGTCGCCGTAGACCGTTCGGATCTGAGCCGGCCAGGGTGACTTGATGACGAGACTGCCGCTGCCGGGGCCCTCGATCTCGTGGCCGTTGGCGTCGAGCAGCGCCATGTCGACACCGAAATACGGGAGCGTGGCCGAGCCGGGCTTGAGGTCCACGGCCCCCGGCAGCGGCGTGAGCATATGAGCCCCGGTTTCTGTCTGCCACCAGGTGTCGACGATGGGACAGCGGCTGTCGCCCACCACGCGGTAGTACCAATCCCAGGCTTCGGGATTGATGGGCTCGCCCACGGTGCCCAGCAGCCGCAGTGTTGCTCGCGAGGCTTTCTTCACCGGTTCATCGCCGTGCGCCATCAGGGAGCGAAGCGCGGTCGGGGCGGTATAGAACTGGGTGACACGGTGCTTGTCGCACACTTGCCAGAAGCGCGACACGTCCGGCCAGGTGGGCACCCCTTCGAACATCAGCGTGACCGCACCGTTGCACAGCGGGCCGTAGACAATATAGCTGTGGCCGGTAATCCAGCCCACATCGGCGGTGCACCAGAAGATATCGCCGTCGCGGTAGTCGAACACGTGCCTGTGGGTCATGGCCGCCTGCAGCAGATAGCCGCCACTGGTGTGGAGCACGCCCTTGGGCTTGCCGGTGGACCCCGAGGTATACAGGATAAACAGCGGATCCTCGGCGTCCATGCTCTCCGGCTGACAATCCGCGGAGGCGTGGGCAATGGCTTCGTGATACCAGACGTCGCGCCCCTGGTGCCAATGGATGCGGCCGCCGGTACGCCGCACCACGAGCGCGGTGTGTACTTCGGGGCAGTGTTCCAGCGCCTTGTCGACGTTCTGCTTGAGGGGGATCGCCTTGCCGCTGCGCAGGCTTTCATCGGCGGTGATCACCAGCCGGCAGTCGGAATCCAGGATGCGATCCTTGAGGGCCTCCGGCGAGAAACCGCCAAACACCACCGAGTGCACCGCGCCAATGCGGGCGCAGGCGAGCATGGCAAAGGCGGCCTCCGGAATCATGGGCATGTAGATACAGACCCGATCGCCCTTGCCTACGCCCCGCGCCTTGAGCACGTTGGCCAGCTGGCACACCGCCACGTGCAGCTCACGATAGGAAATGGAGCGGCACGCCTCGGCGGGATCGTCCGGCTCCCAGATGATGGCGGTCTGGTCGCCCCGTTCGGCCAGGTGGCGGTCGATGCAGTTGGCAGCCACATTGAGTCGGCCACCGCTGAACCATGCCACCTTGCCCTGGTGCATGTCGGCCTCGCACACCGTATCCCACTCCGCATCCCAGCAGAGGAACCGGCGTGCCTGTTCCGCCCAGAAACCGTCGCGATCCTCGATGGAACGCCGGTACATGGCCTGGTAGGTATCGCGGTCGATCAGGGCGCGCTCGCGCCATTCGGGCGTAACCGGGTAAACGGGAAACTCGGGCATGGACTTCTCCGCGGTCTGTGGTCGGGGGCGCAGCACTGCCTGCTGGCTCGGTTGTTCTACCGTTTCAGGTATACATCACCGGGCATCATGCAGCAACAGGTGTGCCCCGGCAGCGACACAGCTGCCGAGGGCGGGCGGGAAATCTGGCGGGGTGGGCAGCAAACAGAAATGGGGGCAACCCACGTTGTGGAGTGTCGCGCGGTCAGCTGGCGACCGACACCTGGACCGGGATGGTGTTGGCCGTGCGCTCGACGGTATTGTCGGTGTTGAGGTACACCAGCCGGGGGTGGTGGTTGGCCAGCTCCTCCTCGGAGTAATGGGCGTACGCTGCAATAATCACCCGGTCGCCCACCTGTACCTTGCGTGCCGCCGCACCGTTCATGGAGATAGTGCCAGAACCGGCCTCGGCGCGGATGATGTAGGTGGTGAACCGCTCGCCATTGCTGACGTTGTAGATATCGATCTGCTCGAACTCCCGCAGGCCGGCCAGATCGAGCAGGTCGCTGTCGATCGCACAGGAGCCGTCGTACCAGAGTTCCGCCTGGGTCACACAGGCCATGTGCAGTTTGGCTTTGAGAAATTGGCTCAACAAGGAACACCTCCATTCATTATTGGAGCCCGCTCACTCGGCAGCGGGCCATCGGGTCGGCAGTTCGTCAGCGACGTACCCACCAGGTCTTGCCCGCGCGGAAGGCCGCAGTGCGGGAGTCATGGCCGGGGCAATGTCAGAGAGACGTTGTCGATCAGGCGGGCGCCACTGGTGTACATGGCGCCGAGGATGGTGATCTCGCTGTCGTCCTGGGCGGCGAGGTTGAGGGTGCGCGAATTGCGCACGCTGAGATAGTCCACCCGGAATCCCTGGGCACGAATACGGGCCGAGGCTTCCTCCTCCAGGGCGAGGAAATCGGAGCGTCCACTCCCGATCTGGTCACGAACCCAGCACAGGGACTGGTACAGGCAGTTGACCCGAGAGCGCTCGTCGGGCAACAGGTAACTGTTGCGAGAGCTCATGGCAAGACCGTCGGCCTCGCGGGCAATGGGCGCAGCGACCAGTTCGACCGCAAAACACTGGTCTTCCACCATGCGGCGAATCACCGCCAGTTGCTGGAAGTCCTTGATACCGAACACCGCCAGATCGGGCTGAACAATGTGGAACAGCTTGGACACCACGGTGGTGACGCCCTCGAAGTGTCCGGGTCGGCTTGCGCCGCAGAGGATATCGGTCATGGTGGGCACCACCACCCGGGTCTGTTCGGCCATCCCGTTGGGGTACATTTCCGTTTCGTCCGGGTTGAACAGATAGTCGCACTGCTCGCCTTCGAGCTGGCGACTGTCGGCCTCGATGGTGCGCGGGTATTTCTCCCAATCCTCGTTGAGGCCGAACTGCAGCGGATTGACAAAGATACTCGCCACCACCACATCGGCGTGCTCGCGCGCCAGACGTATCAGCTGCAGATGGCCTTCATGGAGATTGCCCATGGTCGGTACGAAGCCGATCCTTCGGCCCGCCTGGCGCTCGCGGCGCAAGGCATCACGGAGTCCATGAATGGTGTGAAAGATCTGCATGACGGAAGGTTCCGGTGAAATGGGCGGGCGACGTCAGTCTTCGCTGGCAAAGTAGTCGTGCGCGAGATTGTCGAAGCGGGTGTACTTGCCAAGAAAGGCGAGCCTGCAGGTACCGATGGGACCGTTACGCTGCTTGCCGATGATGATCTCGGCGGTGCCCTTGTCCTGGGAGTCCTCGTTGTAGACTTCGTCGCGATAGACGAAGGCAATCACATCGGCATCCTGCTCGATGGCGCCCGATTCCCTCAGGTCCGAGTTGACCGGCCGCTTGTTGGGACGTTGCTCGACATTCCGGCTCAGCTGGGACAGGGCCAGAATCGGGCAGTCGAATTCCCGGGCCAGCAGCTTGAGTTCCCGGGAAATCTGCGAGATTTCCTGTACACGCCCCTCGCCGGGTGTGCTGGGGTTCATCAACTGGATATAGTCGACCATCATCAGTGCCGGAGTGGTGGCCTCCTCCAGCTGCTCGCCACTCCAGTCCGGGTACTGCCGCCGCAACTGGTCGCGGCGCTCGCGCATCAGCTGACGGATGCGGTTGCGCATCTCCAGCGGGGTGATTCCGGGGGTGTCGTCGATGTAGAGGGGCTTGTCCTTGAGGCGCTGGGCCGCCTGGGTCAGGCGCGGCCAGTCGTCCTCCGCCAGGTCACCGGAGCGCATACGGGTCTGGTCGATCTTGCCCAGAGAGGACAGCATTCTCATGATGAGCTGGCTGGCCGGCATCTCGAGGCTGAAGACCAGTACCGGCCTGGACTGGTTGATCGCCGCCGTCTCCACCATGTTCATGGCAAAGGAGGTTTTCCCCATCGAAGGACGGCCGGCAATAATCACCAGGTCCGCCGGCTGCCAGCCGGACGTCATCTGATCCAGATCCGCGAAGCCGGTGCTGATACCGGTGATCGCGGCGTCCGACTGGAACAGCTCGTCGATGCGCGCAACCGCCTCGCGGATCAGCGCGTTGACGTCCTTGAACCCGCCCTGCTTGGGGCGCGATTCCATGATCTCGTTGAGGCGCTTTTCCGCCTCGGCCAGCAGCCGTCCGCTGTCCCAGCCGGAAAGGTTGTAACCCTTGCGCGCAATGTCCGAGGTGGCGGTGATGATCTGCCGCACCACCGAACGCTCGAGCACGATCTGGGCATAGGCGAGAATATTGGCCGCACTGGGGGTGTTGTGGGCCAGGTCGAGCAGGTAGGCGGCGCCGCCGATCTCCTCGAGCTGTCCATTGGACTCGAGGGTTTCGGAAAGCGTGACAAAGTCAAAAGGCTGTTCGCGCTCTGCCAGCGAACGCATGGTGGCGAAAATGAGCGCATTCTCGGGGTGATGAAAGTCCCGCTCACTGATCAGCTCCGCTACCGAATCGAAGGTATCGTTGACCAGCATCAGGCCGCCCAATACCGCCTGCTCCGCCTCGACGGAATGGGGCAAGGCAGCAAATTCGGCGGAAGGCTCCCGCAAGGTTTCGGCCTGGCTCATGACTTCACCCACGAAAAAAGGCACCGGGAGCACTCACCTGCATCCACCCCCTGCCGAAACAGGAGACGGGTGCAGGCTGCGCATCCCGGTGCCAGTCGTTCAACCTGTCTGCTCCCGGGGGTCGAAGACCCCCGCGTGGCTTATTCAGCGACGATGGAGAGCTTGACCGGCTGGATCACTTCGCTGTGGAACTGGATGTCGACCTCGAACTCGCCCAGATCACGCAGTGCACCCTCGGGCAGACGAACTTCGCTGCGCGACACTTCCACACCGGCAGCGGTCAGCGCGTCGGCAATGTCCTGGGTGCCCACGGAGCCGAACAGCTTGCCTTCGTCACCGGCGTTGGCACCAATGGTCACGGAGCCCAGCTCGGCCAGCTTGGCGGCGCGGCCTTCGGCGGCGGCCTTCTTCTCGGCAGCGGCCTTCTCCAGCTCGGCGCGGCGTGCTTCGAACTCGGCGATGTTGGTCTCGGTCGCGTACACGGCCTTGCCCTGAGGAATCAGGAAATTGCGGCCGTAACCCGCCTTGACATTGACTCGGTCGCCGATCTTGCCCAGCTTACCGACTTTTTCCAACAGAATAACTTCCATCTCGAATTACCTCTGTCTTGCGACTTTCAAGGATTCATTGCGCGTCGCCCGAACCCTTCTTGGGCATACGGGCGCGCAGATTCATAAAGCTGTCCAGCATGCCGACAGCGCTTGCCAATACGGTCATCGGCCCTACCAGTACCAATCCGACGTAGAACATCACCAGCCAGAACGTCCCCAAGCTCATGGATGCCACCGCGTAGTGCACCACCGCGGCGCCACTGACCACCAGTGGCAGCATCAGCAGGTTGCTCCACAACACGTAGTCGGCACCAGCCGCGAGGCACAGCAACGACACGACGGCGAACCCACCGGCCATGATCTTGGGCAGACGCAGGGCATGAAACTCCTGCCGCAGCCCTCCCGGGTTGTACAGCATGGCCTGCCACCAGCGCGCCAGCAGCAAGCTGCCGAGCACCTGCAGCGCGATCACATAAGCGATCAGACCGCTGAAGAACACCGGTGTTACCACCGCGGCCACACCGTTGGCCTCTTCGGCTGCGCCGGCCAGCATTTCGTTGATCTGGTCGGTGAAGGCGATCATGGCCTCCGGAGCCATCTGCCAGGCGAAGAGCGCCGCGACGGCACTCGAGCCCACCAGGGCCGGCAGGGTAGCTGCCCAGGAGGAGGTGTTGCGCAACACCTGGGCGGCCATCAGTACGGCGATGACCGCCATCATCGAGGCGGCCAGCAATACCGGATCCACATCTGTCAGGACCAACAGTGCGATCGAGGGCAACAGGGCCCACATCAACACCAGCAGTCCGTCATAGGTACTACGTCGCAGGCAGACCAGGGCGACAGCGGCGGGACTGATCAACGGGATCAGGTTGCCGGCCGCAGCCACCAGCGCTGCCTGCGGGCGCCCGCGCATGATGAACTCTGCAAGGGCACGCACGGGCCTGACCGATCAGTCGTGGCTGTCGGTGTAGGGCAGCAGGGCCAGGTAGCGAGCGCGCTTGACCGCGGTAG
>JBJHAZ010000021.1:0-825 GCA_050485225.1 Gammaproteobacteria bacterium | reverse complement strand
ACATAGGCCTTCAGGGTCTCGAGATCCTTGTAGTCGATCTCGGTCACGCCTTCGGCGGTGAATCGGCAGAACTTGCGACGACGGTTGAATCGGGCCATGTCTTACTCCTCGTCCTGCGACTGGTCATCGGATTTTTGCTCGGCGTCATCACGCTCTTCGCGGCGGGGGCGATCGCTCCCGGCATCGCGACGCGGACGCTCGCGCTCGGACTTCTCAGCCTTGAGGATGGGCGACTCTTCGGTGACGGCTTCGTCGCGGGCAATGATCAGATTGCGCAGGACAGCATCGTTGAAACGGAAGGTCGAGGACAGCTCGTCGAGCACGTCCTTGCCGCACTCGATGTTCATCAGAACATAGTGGGCCTTGTGAATCTTCTCGATCGGGTAAGCAAGCTGGCGACGGCCCCAGTCTTCAAGACGGTGGACCTTGCCTTCGCCGGCTTCGATGGACTTGGTGTATCGGTCGATCATTCCGGGAACCTGATCGCTCTGGTCCGGATGAACGAGAAACACGATTTCGTAGTGACGCATGGTTTCTCCTTACGGGTAACAGCCACCCGCGACATGCGGTGTGGCAAGGAGGACCCCACAGGCGCATGGGGGCCAAGGGCGCGGATTTTAGGGGGTTATGCCGCCGGATGCAACCGGGATGTCCCGCGGCGCCGGGGGAAGTACAACCCGGCCACTGGAGGCCACTGCGGTTGTCAGGCGGCGGACAACATGGCGCGGAAGCGCTCGGGGCTGACGGGCATGCTGTAGTGCGCGCCCTGGTAACTGTCGCAACCCACCTTGCGCAACACTTCCAGGGAGTCGGGGTGTTCCACCC
>JBJHAZ010000020.1:0-14892 GCA_050485225.1 Gammaproteobacteria bacterium | reverse complement strand
CGGGGCGAGATGGAGGGCCTGGTGCTGGAGACGGGTGAGCGCTGAATCTGAAATCCTTTCAACCCCATCAAGGGCATGGAGACATCATGGATAAGTATATTGAACTGACTGATGAGGATCTGGCGGAGCCCCTGACCTATCCGGTGGAGGCGTTCGTTTCGCGCGAATACGCCCTGGCGGAACATGAGGAGTTGTGGCCCAAAGTCTGGCAGATGGCCGGTCGGCTGGAGGACATCCCCGAGCCGGGGATGTTCTTCACCTACAACATCGGCGACGAATCCATCATCGTGATTCGCCTGTCCGAGGACACCCTCAAGGCCTACTACAACGTCTGCCCCCACCGGGGCCGGCAGCTCGTCAATACCCCTGACGACGTCAACAGCGTGCGCGGTCGCCGCAAGAACTTCGTGTGTGGCTTTCACGGCTGGACCTTCGACCTGGAAGGAAACAATACCTACATCCTCGACAAGGACGACTGGAAGGGGGCGCTCACACCCGAGCGCACCTGCCTGTCCGAGGTGAAGGTGGACACCTGGGGTGGCTGGGTCTACATCAACATGGACCCGGACTGCGAACCCCTCGAGGAGTTTCTCGGCGAGGCGGGCCGCATTCTCAACCATTTCGAGTTCGAGAAGATGCGCTACAAGTGGCGCCAGTGGGCGATCTACCCCTGCAACTGGAAAACCGCCATCGAAGCCTTCATGGAGCCCTACCACGTGGCCGGGACCCATACCCAGCTGCTCAAGTACGGCGAGTTCTATGCCTACAGCAAGCCCTATGGCCTGCACGGCGTGAGTGGTTTCGACGAGCGTGACGAGGCCAACAAGAACAGCCAGAGCAGCTCGGTCACCCGCACCGGCCGCAAGGATCAGGACCCGCGTATCTCCACCTACGAGCTGATTCGCGAGAACTACGAGACGGTCAACTACGCCGCCGCCACCGAAACCCTGGTGAACGCCGCCAGGCGACTGGTGGACGAGCTGCCGGAAGGCACGCCCGGCAATGAGGTGATCGCTCACCTGATGAAATCCGCCAAGGCCGACGACGCGGCCCGCGGCGTCATCTGGCCGGAGATCCCGCCGGAAGTGATGGCCGAGGCCGGCCTGGCCTGGAGCATGTTCCCCAACCAGACCATCCTGCAGGGTGTGACCTTTGCGCTGTGTTACCGCGTGCGCCCCTGGGGCGACGACCCCAATCAGTGCATCTTCGAATCCTATGCGCTGGAGCGCTTCCCGGAGGGCGAGGAGCCGAAGACCGAATGGGTCTACGCCGAGCCCACCGCCGAGAAGTGGGGGTCGGTGCTGGCGCAGGACTTTGCCAACATGGAGTGGGTGCAGAAGGGTATGAAATCCCGTGGTTTCCGCGGCACCCTGCCCAACCCGCACCAGGAGCAGAAGATCACCAACTTCCACCGCCATCTGGGCCGCTACATGGGCACCGGGGCACCCCGCAAACTGGATGAGGAGTAAGACGAGCCATGACGGACTTCGTGACCGCCGACGCCGGCATTCGCCAGTTGCACGCCCGTTTCATTGACGCGGTCTGGCGCCAGGATGCCGAGGCCTTCGCCGGCTGCTTTGCCGAGGACGGCGAGTGGAAGATTGCCGGCATGCACATGAAGGGACGCGAGGAAATCGGCACCATGTTCGGCAAGCTGCTGGGCGTGTGCGAGAAGGTCCAGATCGTGCCCAGCCTGCCCCTGCTCGAGGTGGGCGAGGGTACGGCACAGGGCCGCATTCCGCTGACCGAACACGCCAGGATGGCCGACGGCACCTCGGCCTTCACCATCGGTATCTACCACGATCGCTATGTGGAGCAGGACGACGGGCGCTGGCTGTTCCAGTGGCGCCACTTTTCCCTGCAGTATCGCGGTCCGGCGGACCTGTCCGCCGCCATGGTGCCGAGCCCTGACTACGGCCCGTTCCCGGGTATGCCCGGTCCCGACGAGCCGACCCTGACCCGGCGCAAGGCCGACGACTGATCGCTGACCGGATCCTGGAACCGGCAGCAGTAGGGCACAACGGGCAGTAGCCATCTCGGCACTGCCCGTTTTTTGTCGCCGCGCGTCTCTCGTACCGACCGTCCTTGCTCGTGCCGACGGCCTGCTTCCGACACCTCTTTTCTGGCACCCCGTTTCTGGCACCGCAGTCCGGCCGCATTGATCTGTATCGTGCTCAGCGCGGTTTAAGCCCTTCTTCTGCGCAGCCACTCGCCCAGTTTGACCTGCATCAACCCGTCCCCACATTGCCCGGCCCGACACTGATCGCAGCGCTTCAGCGGTGCTATATTCGAATTTCAATAAACACCACTGTTGATTGTTTGATTGGTGAGACTCAGAGCGAGGTTGGACCCCATGATCGAAGATACCGTAAAGCTGCCGTCGGCTGATGAGATAGACATTCCGGCACTGAAGGAGAGGTACCGGCAGGAGCGCGACAAGCGCATGCGCCCCGAGGGGCAGACCCAGTACGTCAAGCCGGTCGACGATTTTGCCGGTGCCTACGAGGCCGACCCCTACACGCCGGTGACCCCGCGCGACCCGATCACCGAGGAGATCGACGTGGCCATTCTCGGTGCGGGCTGGTCCGGCATCATGGCCGGTGCCGAGCTGAGAAAGGCCGGCATCTCCAGCTTTCGCAACATCGACCACGCCGGTGACTTCGGCGGCGTCTGGTACTGGAACCGCTACCCCGGCCTGCAGTGCGACAACGACGCCTACTGTTACCTGCCGATGCTGGAGGAAACCGGGTTCATGCCCTCGAAGAAGTTCACCGATGGCCATGAAATCCGCGAGTACGCCCAGCAGATCGCGCGCCAGTTCGAGCTGTACGACAACGCGCTGTTCCACACCATGGTCGATGGCCTGCGCTGGGACGAGGGCCTGAAGCGCTGGCGGGTGACCACGAAACAGGGCGACGATATCCGCGCCCGCTTCGTGATCATGGCCAACGGCCTGCTCAACATTCCCAAGCTGCCGGGCATCCCGGGTATCCACGGCTTCAAGGGGCACATGTTCCACACTGCCCGCTGGGACTACGACTTCACCGGTGGCAGCGAGAAGAACCCGGTGCTGGATCGGCTCGCCGACAAGAAAGTGGCGCTGGTGGGTACCGGTGCCACCGCCATCCAGCTGGTGCCCTACCTCGGCAAGTACGCCAAGCAGTTCTATGTGCTGCAGCGCACCCCATCGTGCGTGGATTCGCGCCGCAACTCCGAGACCGACCCGGAGTGGGTCAGGAGCCTCAAGCCCGGCTGGCAGGCGGAGCGCCGTGCCAATTTCCACCGCGGTGCCAACGAGCGTTTCCTGCCCGGCGAGAAGGACCTGGTGTGCGACATCTGGACCGAGCTGAACCGCCACCTGTCCAACGAGCTGGAAGCCGACGGCTGGCCCGACCTGACCGAGGCCGAGTTCATGGCCCGTCGCGACGAGATGGACTTTCGTGTGATGGAGCGGCTGCGCCGCCGGGTCGAGCAGATCGTGGATGACCGGGACACCGCCGAGCTGCTCAAGCCCTGGTACCGCTACCAGTGCAAGCGGCCCACCTCGAACGACGAGTACTACCAGACCTTCAATCGCCCCAACGTGACTCTGATCGACGTGTCCGCCACCCAGGGGGTGGAGCGCATGACCGAGAACGGTTTCGTGGCCAACGGCGTGGAGTACGAGGTGGACTGCATCCTGTTCGCCAGCGGCTACGAGGTGACCAGTGACCTGGACCGGCGCTGGGGCATCCCCGTGTTCGAGGGCCGCAACGGCTTTTCCATGTACGACAACTGGGCCGGTGGCTACAAGACCCTGCACGGCATGATGACCCACGGGTTCCCCAATCAGTTCTTCATGGGTTTCAACCAGGGCGGCCTCAACTCCACCTTGACCCTCAACTTCGAGGAGCAGTCCAGACATATCGCCTATGTGATCAGCGAGACGCTGCGCCGAGGTGCGGCCGCGGTGGAGGTGAGCCGGGAAGCCCAGGACGCCTGGATTCGGCACATGCGCGAGACCGAGGTGGACCGCACCGAGTGGATACGCGAGTGCACGCCCAGTTACTTCAACAACGAGGGCCAGCCGGATGTGGACGAGAACGGCAACGAGAAATACCGCTTCTACCTCGGCGAGTTGTACGGACCGGGCTGGGACGCCTACATGCGGGTGCTCAGCGACTGGCGCGAGCGGGGAGATATGGCGGGCCTGATCATCGAGACGGCGGATCAGGAGCGTCCCGTAACCGCAGCGCGCCACAGTGACGCCGAGATCACCGAGCCCACCTGAACCCGAGGACAATGCCGTGGACGAATCCGTAAACATCTCCGTCGAGGACCTCGACCGGCCGCTGATCTATCCGGTCGAGGCGTACATCTCCCGCGACTATGCCGAAGCCGAGGCCGATCGGCTCTGGGCCAGAGTCTGGCAGCAGGCCGGCCGGGTCGAGGAAATTCCCGAAGTGGGCAGTTTCATCACCTACGAGATCGGCAGCGACTCGATCCTGATCGTGCGCACTGCGCCGGACACCATCAAGGCGTTCCACAATGTCTGCCCCCACCGGGGTCGACGGCTGGTCTCGACCCCGAAGCACGGCAACGGTGCCAGCGGGCGGACGCAGAAGTTCACCTGCGGCTTCCACGCCTGGAGCTTCGACCTGGAGGGGCGCAACACCTTCGTGCTCGACCGGGACGACTGGCAGGGTGCGCTCACCGATTCGCTCACCTGCCTCACCGAGGTCAGGGTGGACACCTGGGGCGGCTGGCTGTGGATCAACATGGATCCCGACTGCATTCCGCTGCGGGAGTACCTGGAGCCGGCGGCCGGCATGCTGGACCCCTTCCATTTCGAGAAGATGCGCTACCGCTTCCGCCAATGGGTGGTGTTCGACTGCAACTGGAAGGTGGCGCTGGAGGCCTTCATGGAGCCCTACCACGTGGGCGGCACCCACCCCCAGTTGCTCAAGTACGGCGACTTCTACGCCTGGAGCAAGGCGCAGGGCCTGCATGGCAACGACGGCTACGACGCGGCCGAGGAATCGGCGGCCACCACCACGGTGCACCGCACCGGCAAGGGCAGTGACGCGCGACGCATGATGGCCCAGATGCAGCAGGAGTTCTGGGAGACCGTGGGTGCGAGCACTACGCAGGTGATGGTGGATGCGGCGGCCCGGCTGGTGGACGAGCTGCCCGAGGGCACCCCGGCCAGTGAGGTGCACCATCACTGGCTGGAGTCCTGCAAGAGCGACTATGCTGACCTGGGTGTGGATTGGCCGGACATCAGCGAGGAACAGATGGCGAAGGCCGGCCTGGCCTGGCACATTTTTCCGAACATGAGCATTTTGCAGGGGCCGGTGTTCGCCCTGTACTATCGGGTGCGCCCCTGGAAAAATGATCCGGACAAATGCATCTATGAGGCGGTGGCCATCGAGCGCTTCCCGGAGGGCGGCGAACCGGAGACCGAATGGGTGTACGCGGAACCGACCGAGGAGAACTGGAAAATGGTCATCGCCCAGGACTTCTCCAACATGGAGCAGGTGCAGGAAGGCTTGAAGTCACGGGGTTTCCGTGGCAATCTGCCGAACCCTCATCAGGAGCGGAAAGTCTCGAACTTCCACCGTAACCTGGCGACATACATGGGATCTGGTGCGCCTCGCCTCCTCAGGTAACAGGCACAGACAAAGGCTGTGCTCAGAGGGGCATCACTGCGCTAGGTCCAGACAACCCTTCCCATTACTGCAAGTGAGGTTCTCCGGACCATGACCGTCAAAGTTTACGAGCGAATCCTTGAGCTTTTCGAGGCCGAAGGCGTCAAGACCGTTTTCGGTATTCCTGACCCCAACTTCATTCCGCTGTTCGTGGCCGCCGAGCAGCGTGGCTGGAATATCGTTACCCCTCACCACGAGCTCGCTGCCGGTTTCATGGCCGAGGGCTACGCCCGCCTCACCGGTACCCCGGCGCTGTGTATCGCCACCCTGGGCCCTGGTGTGGCGCTGGCCTCCGGCTCCATGATGAACTCTCTGGTGGAAAACGCGCCGGTCATCTACCTGGGTGGTCAGCGTGCCCGTATCACCGAGCAGCGTGTACGACGCGGTCGCATCCAGTTTGTGCAGCAGCAAGCCCTGTTCGAGAACTCCGTCAAGTGGAGCGCCAGTATCGAATACGCCGAGCAGACCGACGAAATCATCCGTCAGGCGCTGCGCATCTGTCAGTCCGGCACTCCGGGCCCGGTGTACATCGAATACCCCGGCCACGTCATCTGGGAAGACCTGGATGTTCCGCCCGCACTGCCGCCTTCCTCCTACCGCCTGGTGGAGCCGGGTGCCGACGGTGACATGGTGGCCAAGGCTGCCGAGCTGATCAAAGGCGCCGAGTGCCCCGTGCTGCTGGTGGGCCATGCCGTTCAGTGCACCCGCGCCGGCCAGAAGGTCCGCGAGCTGGCCGAACTGATGGGTTGTCCGGTCCTGCAGACTTCCGGCGGCACCGCCTTTATCGAAGGCATTGAAGAGCGCACCTTCCCCTACCTGTTCGCCGAAGTGGCCGACGAGATCGTCGCCAAGGCCGACGTGGTGGTGGCCATCGGTACCGAGATCGGCGAACCGGTGCACTACGGTGTGGGCTATCTCTGGAAAGAAGGCAATGTGGACCGCAAGTGGATCTACGTCGAGCTGGACGCCAGCGCCATCGGCATCAACCGTCCCATCGACGTACCGCTGGTGGGTGACCTGCGCACCGTGGTACCGCAGCTGAGCGCCGCGCTGAAGGACACGCCCCGCGCCGAGCACCCGGATCTGCAGCGCTGGATCAAGGAAGACCGCGAGCGTCTGGAGCGCCTGGCCAACGAGGACTTCAGCACCGAGAGCGGCCGGGTCCACACTGGCCAATGGGTGGTGGAAGCCACCAAGGCCATGCCCAAAAACGCCATCCACGCCCGCGACGGTGGCTGCACCGTGATCTTCACCTGGACCTACCTGCAGAGCAAGCCGCACGATGTGGTCTGGAACCAGAACTTCGGTTGTCTGGGTACCGGCCTGCCCTACGCCATCGGTGCCTCGGTTGCCGACGGTGGCAAGCGTCCGGTGTTGCTGACCGTGAGTGACTCCTCGTTCCTCTACCACATCGGCGAGCTGGAAGTGGTGCAGCGTCTCAACCTGCCCATGGTCATTGTGGTGGGCGTGGACAACGCCTGGGGTCTGGAAGTGGGCGTTTACAAGCGTATGTTCGGCCACGGCAAAACCAACGAGCCGGGCGTACACTGGAGCAAGAACGTGCGCTTTGACGAGATTGCCAAGGGTCTCGGCTGCGAAGGTATGTACGTCGAGAAAGGCGAAGACATCGGCGCTGCGGTTACTGCCGCTTTCGAGAGCGGCAAGCCGACCGTCATCCACGTGCCCATCGATCCGGTCATCAACCACGGCGGCAACCAGAATCTGGATACCCCGAACTACGACCGTTTCCGCACCTGGTACGCGGAAGGCCAGCAGTAAGTCAGGCCTCTGCAAGCCGAGAGCTGGCGGTCTTTCCGCCGCTCCCCGTGCCCGCGCCGCCCCGAGGGGTCGCGCGGGCATTTTATTTTTGGGGGTGATCCCGGCTAGAATGCGCGCTGAGTCAAAAACAGAGGGCACACAGAGTCATGCGCGAATATCTGAAATTCTACATCGATGGCCAGTGGGTGGACCCGGTTGAGCTGAAGACCGTTGACACGATCAATCCCGCCACCGAAGAGGCCTCCGGCAAGATCGCCCTGGGTGATGCCCGCGACGTGGATCGCGCCGTCCAGGCCGCCCGCAAGGCATTCCCCGCCTGGTCTCAGACCTCCCGGGAAGAGCGCCTGAAAGTGCTCGAGCGCATCCTCGAGGAGTATCAAAAGCGTTCCGCCGACCTCGCCGCCGCCGTCACCGAAGAGATGGGCGCACCCAAGGCGCTGGCCGGTGGTTTCCACACCTTCCTCGGCCAGGGCCACCTGACCACCGCCATCGAAGTACTGCGCGAGTTCAAGTTCGAGGAGCAGAAGGGCGCTTCCCTGATCGCCAAGGAGCCGATCGGCGTGTGCGGCATGATCACCCCCTGGAACTGGCCCCTCAATCAGGTCACCGTCAAGGTGTTCCCGGCGCTGGCGGTCGGATGTACGGTGGTGCTCAAGCCCTCCCAGGAATCCCACTTCTCTGCCCAGATCCTCACCGAAATCTTCGACGCTGCCGGTGTGCCGGCCGGTGTGTTCAACCTGGTGCAGGGGCGCGGTTCGGTGGTGGGCGAGGCGCTCGCCGTACACCCCGAGGTGGACATGGTGTCCATCACCGGCTCCGAATCCGCCGGCATCCAGGTGGCCATCAATGCCGCCACCACCGTCAAACGTGTGTGTCAGGAGCTGGGCGGCAAGGGTCCGAACATTCTGCTCGACGACGATACCTTCGCCGCCAATGTGGCGTCCGGTGTCACCGGGATGATGGTCAACTGCGGCCAGACCTGCAGTGCCGCGGCGCGCATGCTGGTACCCGCCTCGCGCATGGCCGAGGCCATCGAAGTGGCGAAAGAGGCTGCCGCCCAGGTCACTGTCGGTGACCCCAACGGCGACTTCGCCATGGGGCCGGTGGTGTCGAAGAAACAGTTCGACTCCATCCAGGGCTACATCGAGAAGGGCATCGACGAGGGCGCCACCCTGGTGGCCGGCGGCCCCGGTCGTCCCGAAGGGCTCGACAAGGGTTTCTACGTCAAGCCCACCGTGTTTGCCAACGTGAAGAACGACATGGTCATCGCCCGCGAGGAGATCTTCGGGCCGGTGCTGGTGATCATCGGCTATGACGACCTGGACCACGCCATCGAGATCGCCAACGACACCGAGTTCGGCCTGGCCGGCTTTGTGCACGGCGCCGATCTGGACACCTGTCGCGCACTGGCGCGCCGCATCCGCGCCGGTGCCATCTACATCAACGGTGGGTTCGACTTCCACGCCCCCTTCGGCGGCTACAAGAAAAGCGGCAACGGTCGCGAATGGGGCGAGTACGGTTTCCACGAGTATCTGGAAATCAAGGCCATCCTCGGCTATGCCCCGGATCAGGCCCAGTAAGGTACTCGCCGGCTGCCGCGCTGACATGCACCCGTCGTCAGCGCGGCAGCGCTGTCCGGATGGCGGCGTGCGTGGCACGCCGCGTCGCCGGTATCGGAACCACCCCCGTGAATCGAATGTGATCCAGGCCGCTGCCCGGTAGCGGTCACCGTGCCCCCTGCGCCGGTATCGCCGCCCCTCTCAACAGGTGGCCTCCCCGAATACCCATCAAGTACCCTGGAGACTGTCATGTCTGTACCCGTCTACGAACGCATTGTCGACCTGCTGGAAAAGGAAGGCATCAATACCCTGTTCGGTATTCCCGACCCCGGCTTCATCCACATGGCCATGCTCACCGAGCAGCGCGGGTGGAATGTGGTCGCCCCCCACCACGAGCAGAACGGCGCCTTCATGGCCGACGGCTGGTCGCGCATGACCGGCAAGCCGGGCGTGTGTTTCGGCACCCAGGGCCCGGGCATTTCCAACCTGGCCACCGCCATGATCGTGGCGAAGAAGGAGGCGACCCCCACCATTTTCTTCGGCGGCAACCGTTCCCGCACCGCCAACCAGCGCGCCCGCGTCGGCCGTATCCAGTACATGAACCAGATCGAGCACTTCAAGCCGCTGGTCAAGTATGCGGCCATCATCGAAGAACCGGATCAGGTGGACGAGATCATCCGCGAGGCGATCCGTCAGTGCACCACCGGCAAGCCCGGTCCGGTGTACATCGAGCTGCCGCTGAGCGTGATCCACGAAACCTACAACTGGCCGCCGCTGATGGAGCCCTGGCAATACCGCATGGTGGAACAGGCCGCCAGCGGCACCATGATCAACAAGGCGGTCGAGCTGATCAAGGCGGCGAAAAACCCGGTCATGCTGGTGGGGCAGGGCATGTTCACCTCCCGCTCCCACGCCAAGGTGGCCGAGCTGGCCGAAAAGCTGGACTGCCCGATCCTGCAGACCTCCGGTTGTGCCATGACTATCAAGGGCCAGGAAGAGCGTACCTTCGCCTACGGCTTTTCGCCGGCCGGTCGAGCCGCCGCCAGTGAGTCCGACCTGTGCATCGCCATCGGTACCGAGCTGGGCGAACCCCTGCACATGGGTATCGGTCGCCACTGGGAGAAAGGTGATGCCCAACGCAAGTGGATCTACCTGGACCGCGACGCCGCGGCCATGGGCGTCAACCGGCCCATCGACGCGCCGCTGGTGGGCGACATGCGCGACGTACTCCCGCAACTGATCGAAGCGCTGGGCGATCATCAGGGCAAGGCCAGCCAGGAATTCGAAAGCTGGAAAGCCATGCAGAAGGAGTGGAAGGCCAAACTGCTGGCGGAAGTGCCCAGCGGCCAGAACCCGGTCCACCCGGCGCGCCTGATCGTGGAAGCCACGCGCGTGATTCCCGACAACGCCATCTACGCCGCCGACGGTGGCTCCACCACCATCTACGGTTGGACGTACACCCAATACGCGCCGGAGGACCTGGTGTGGAACCAGAACACCGGTCACCTCGGTACTGGCCTACCCTACGCCATTGGTGCCGCGATCGCCGCCAACGGTGAGCGTCCGGTGGTACTGGTAACCGGTGACTCCTCGTTCCTGTTCGCCATCTCCGAGCTGGAAACCGCCGTGCGCAAGAAGCTGCCCATCGTGGTGGTGGTGGCCTGCGACTACGCCTGGGGACTCGAAGTGGGCTGCTGGAAGAAGCAGGTGGGTCCCGATTCGCCGGAAACCGAGGCTCACTGGGGCAACTGGGTGCGCTTCGACAAGATCGCCGAGGGCTTCGGTGCCCTGGGTGAATACGTCGAGAAGGAAGAGGACATCGCCCCGGCGGTGGAGCGCGCCATCGCCAGCGGCAAGGTGGCCGTCATCCAGGTGCCGGTGGACGCCTACGCCAACGCCATGGACGCACCCAACTACGAGGAGTTCAAATCCTGGTACACCGACTTCAAGGCCGGTTACGGCGCCGAGGCGGAAGACGCGTATTGAGGCGGAGTCCCCCGTAGCAGCCCGCTCTGCGGGCGAAGCCCTGGCACCCCGCCCACTTCCCACACCCCGCCCCCGGCGACAGCGTACAAGAGGCTGTCCCGGGGGCGGTTCATTTTCGGGCCTGTCTCGGCTACAGTGCCCACCCCGAAAACACAGAGCCAGGACGCAATCATGTGGTTCAAGAACCTGCTGGTCTATCGCTTCACCAAACCCTTTGAACACAAAGCCGATGAGCTCGATGAACTGCTGGCGCAGAAACCCTTCGCGCCCTGTGGCAGTCAGGACATGGCCACCCGCGGCTGGGTGGCGCCGGTCGGCCAGCCCGACGCGCCGCTGGTCCACGCCGCATCCGGCTGCATGATGGTCTGCCTGCAGCGCCAGGACCGCGTACTGCCCGGTGCGGTGGTCAATGAGTTCCTCGCCGAACGGGTACAGGAAATCCGCGAGCGCGAGGATCGCGCCGTGGGTCGCAAGGAGCGCCAGGAGCTGAAGGACCAGATCATCTTCGAGCTGCTGCCCCGCGCCTTCACCCGCACCGGCAAGTTGTTTGCCTACATCGACCCGGTCCAGAACCTGTTGATCGTCAACAGCGGCTCCGCCAATCGTGCGGAGGAACTGATCAGCACCCTGCGCGACACCATCGGCAGCGTGCCGGTGATCCCCCTCAAGGCACGCAACACCACCCAGCACACCATGACCCAGTGGCTCCAGAGCGGCCACAGCCCCGAAGGCTTCGTTGTCGGTGGCGAATGCGAGCTGCGCGACAAGTCCGACCAGACCGCCGTCATCCGCTGCAAGAACCAGGATCTGCACGCTCAGGAAATCAAGAACCACATCGAATCGGGCATGTTCGTCAACCGCATCGAGTTGGCCTGGAATGGCGGCATCGAGTGCATCGTCGACGAGAACCTGGCGGTCAAGCGCCTGCGCTTCGGCGACCTGATCATGGACAAGGCCGGCGAGGTGAACGCCGAGAGCGCCGCCGAACAGTTCGATGTGGATTTCACCATCATGGCCGGCGAGTTCGCGAAGTTTATTCCCGCACTGGTGGCGTGCTTCGGCGGAATCGAGGAAGATTGACCCGCGCGATCGATGATCGGTCACGTACCCCGGCAAACCGGGACAGCGCGAGGATCTTCCCATCGAACAGTGGTTGACGGACGGGTTGGCCGAGTACGGCCGCCACGCGATCTGGCTGGTGCCGGCGTTTGCCTTTGCAGAAGCCTGTATCGGGCTTGGCCTGCTGGTGTCCAGCGCGTTTCTGGTCATCGTCGGGGCGACCCTGCTGAGCACCGGCTATGCCACCCTGTACCAGATCGTACCGCTGGCCATGCTCGGCGCTCTGGCCGGTGACCACGTCGGCTACTGGGTCGGGCGCTGGCTCGGCCCGGGGTTTCATCACTCGAAACTGGCGGAAAAATACCGCCCGTCGCTCCTCCGCGCCGAAGCGATGATTCGTCGCTTCGGCGCACTGGCCATCCTGATAGGTCGTTTTGTGCCCGCTGTCCGGAGTCTGGTTCCCGGTCTGCTGGGCATCAGCGGCTTCAACGCCGTCCGCTACAGTCTGGTCGACCTGTTGGCCTGCATAGCCTGGTCACTGGCCCTCGGAGCCATTCTGGCGGGCGCCCAGCGGGTGCTGGGCTAGTTGTGATCTCTCTACAGGTTGTTCACTCGGGGCCTACCCGCCGTTGTGCCCTGGGCGCTCAATCCTCTCCCCCCATGCAGACATTGCAGGCGTAAAGTCGTCGGTAGCGCCGTTCTGCCCATCGGGCATACACCGGGTGAGTCACTTTGTTCAGTCCCGGCCATATCAGCGGCCGGAACAAAGCGCCCCAGCGCGTGTGGGACCAGGCCTGTACGGTGGCTTCCAGCCCGGTAAGCCATTGGCCATCGGCCGTGCGCAGATGCAGGCGACGCAGCAGCGCCTCTCGGGAGGGTGTCGCTTGATTCGGTTCGAGCTGGTGAATATCGGCGAACGCCAGGCTGCCGCGCTGCAGACGCTTGAGGGTGCGGACCTCACTGCTGCACAGGCTGCAAAGGCCATCGTAGAACAGGGTGTCCGTTTCAGTGGCTTGGCTGGGCATGGTCGATGCTCTCTGTCTTGTTGATGAGTACATCATCCGCCATGGATGCTTCCTCATGCAGCGACGTCCTGAAGGATTCCGGCTCGTGCCGTGTACAGTTCGGTTTTTTCACCGAGTATGGCTGCTTCGTGCAGCCATGCCTGATCGTCCAGTCCCCACAGGCGTGAGCCGCAGGTAATGACCTGGTACTGCATCACGGTCGAGGCAGCGCGCAAGCCCAGCAACCTGCCAGGAGCACGCTGCAAGATACTGAGTCTATCGATCCTGATGCTCTCGTTGAAACGTTTTTGGGCCGGTGACAATGGGAGATCAAAACCAGCTAGTAATGCTCCTCAACTACTTCGGGTTTGCCATCATCGTGAGTCTGGTGATACTGATACTCGATCCGATTGTTCTGGATATTGTAGGTGACCGGCCAATCACTGTTTCGTTGGAGAATTTGCTCACCAGTTTCCAGATCCAGCAGTTGCAGTGCTTGCCCATGAACGCCCAGCCGCCAGATGATGACTGCTGTGGGTGAACCGGTCTCACCGTGCACAAAAAACTCGGATTCCTCGAAACCGCTTGTTACCGTGCCCCGTGACTCGAAGTAACGCACTTCATCTCCGGCAAAAATACAGAGGTGATCCATCGCACGATCTTGATGAACCTGGAGCTCAAAATCGAAGCCTGGCATATGTTTTATGGAGGTGGCGGTATGCCATTGAACATCATCACCATGCCGTTCACTGGTCGGCGCAACGTCCGGGGTGGAAAGGTTCCGGTTCCATTTTCGGACACACTGGCAGACCTGTCTCTGCGTGTCAGCTGCTATTTTTTCAAGGCTTGATGGCTCTATCTCGGGCTGTGGATATTCCAGCATGGACTCGAGGATTGCTGCGTATTTGCATGCCATGTCCTGCTTATCGGCCAGTAACATCAGGGCATGAGCTGCTTGAAGCTGCATGTGGGCAGGTCCTCGCGCCGCGAGACACCCGCCGAGTATAAATTCTGCTTCACGTGTGTTTTTGACCGTGCTTGCAAGCACTAACACATTGTCACAGGGTGACGAAGGCAGGATGATAGACCCCTCATCGAGAGCAGCCGTATCAACTTGCTGTGCATCGGGTTCTGGTGTTTTAGGTAGGTGCGCCGATGCGCGTTCAGGGGCGAACCATGATCCCAATAAAACACAGAAAATAATGGCGGAGCCCACAGGGAACAGTCGCATTTGGCCATCTCTGTTGTCGGTTGCATCACAATAATGCTTGAAATATAGCCGTACAACCTCTGACGGATGGCAGCTTTTGTCAACAGCGGGTGCTGGGTAGCGTGATCGAGCGCGAAGAACGGCGTGTCGCGAGCCGGAGCAGGGCGGGTGTTACAGCAGTGGTATTCAGGGCTGACCGGTACCTTGGCGCAACAGCAGTGACTTGCTGTAGGCGAGAAAGTCGTCGAGGTGGTGCTCGATGATGCTGATGGTGATCGGTAGCTGGAGGGGCTGGTATTCGCGTACGGCGATATTGCGAAATCCGACCATGCGCTGCATGACCTCGGCCTGAGACTCGTCAATCCAGCCTCCGCGAGCCAGCAACGCAAATACATCACGGGCGCTTTGGGGCACGCCGAGGGATTCGCGCCGTATCAGGTGGTGCCCCATATCCAGTGCGGCCTCGCAGGCGCGCTGGATGTTGAGAATGGCCGCATCCTGCCGGGTATGATTCTGACCAAAACTGTCGGGGTCGGCATGGTATTCCTCCCTGGCGCGGGCGACACAGCGCTCGATGCTGGCTGCCTTGTTGATGAGTACATCATCCG
>JBJHAZ010000019.1:0-15088 GCA_050485225.1 Gammaproteobacteria bacterium | reverse complement strand
TGCTGTACGGCACCGCCGCCGAACAGAACCGACCGATGCCCAAGCCGGTGCCGGAAATCCTCGAGATGTGGGGCGGCGAGATCTTCGTGTTCCCCAATCTGATGATCCTGCCCCAGGCGGGCAACGCCATGATCTACCGTGTGCTGCCCGACCCGCAGAGCCCGGACCGCTGCATCTTCGAGATCCGCTCCACCAAAACCTACCCGGCGGCCGAGCAACCGCCCCGGGCCGTGTCCCAGCCGGTCACGGATCCCAAGGACCCCGAGCAGGTGCTGCTGATCCCGCGCCAGGATCTCGAAAACATCCCGCGTATGCAGAAAGGCCTGCATTCGAAGGCCTGCAAACAGATCTGGCTGGCCGAGTACTACGAGAAGCTGATCCTCAACATGCATCAGGAAATGGACCGCTACCTCCAGGCCGAGGCATAGGGGCTTCAAGCCACGGGCGGTCCTGCACGCCACGGCTGGCTTGTTGTATCATCCAGGCCGAGCCGGGGCAGCCTCCTGCCTCCGCCACCGCTGCACAGTGGCGTGCAGCGGGAGCAAGTACACAGTACACACCCAGCAGGCCACAGCCGGTCTGTCACCGGCCCCGACACACGCCAACCGGCCCCATCGCTCCGCGATCGGCACGGCCGGTTCATCGTTGGAAGAAGAGAAATGACCGATTCAATCGTACGCGGAGCACCGCTCTCCACCGAAAACCTTGGCGCCCTCACCCTGGGCGGCTTCCTGCGCGAGATGTGCAGCAAGCACCCCGATCGCGAAGCCATGGTGTTCTACCCGGACACTGGCCCGGTGGTTCGCTACAGCTACCAGCAACTGTGGGACGAATCCCACGCCATCGCCCGGGCCCTGGTGGCCCGCGGTGTGACCAAGGAAACCCGCGTCGGCCTGCTGGCCACCAACCGCCCCGAGTGGGTCACGGCCATGTTCGGTATCGCGCTGGCCGGCGGCACCTGTGCCACCCTCAGCACCTTCTCCAAGGGCGGCGAACTGGAGCACATGCTGCGCATCTCCGATGTATCTCTGCTGATCTTCGAGCGCGAGATCCTCAAGCGCGACTTTGCCAGCGACATCCTCGAGTTCTGCCCCGAGCTCGGCACCGCCGATCAGACCATCCTGTCGCCGCGCCTGCCCTTCCTGCGCAATGCCATCTGCATTGGCGACACCGAAGGCCTGGGCGGCGCCGTGGAGCGCTGGGATGACTTCCTCGCCAGCGACCGCAAGGTATCGGCGGAGATGGTCGACGCCATGAGCGCCGAAGTCGCCCCCTCCGACCGCGGGCTGATCTTCTTCTCCTCCGGCTCCACCGCCCAGCCCAAGGGCATGGTGCAGACCCATCGCGCCGCGACCATCCAGTACTGGCGCTGGCCGCGCATCTACGGCTTCGACAGCGAGGTGCGCACCTGGACCGCCAACGGCTTCTTCTGGTCCGGCAACTTCACCCAGGCCATTGGCGCCACCCTGTCCTTCGGTGGCTGCATGGTGCTGCAGCGCTACTTTGACCCCGTCGAGGCCCTGACCCTGATGGAGAAGGAGCGCGTCACCCTGCCGGTAGCCTGGCCCCACCAGTGGGTCAAGCTCACCGAAGCGCCCAACTGGCAGGAGGTGGACCTGAGCGCCCTGCGCTACGTGAGCGACTATTCGCCGCTGCGCACCCACCCCACCGTGAACTGCAACTGGCAGGAACCCACGGCCGCCTACGGCAACAGCGAAACCCTGACCCTGAGCTCGGTGCACCCGAGCGGCACCGACCTCGACTTTGTCGATGGCACCCACGGCATCCCGCTGCCGGGCAACACCTTCAAGATCGTCGATCCGGACACGGGCAAGGTGCTGCCGCGCGGCGAGTCCGGCGAGATTGCGGTGAAAGGGCCCACCATGATGCTCAGCTACCTGCGCATGGCACCGGACGAGGTGTTCGACGAGGACGGCTTCTTCCATACCGGTGACGGCGGCTACTTCGACGAGCACGACCGCCTGCACTGGCACGGCCGCATCAACGACATCATCAAGACCGGGGGTGCCAATGTGTCGCCGCTGGAGATCGACGCCGTGATTCGCGAGTGCGCGGGCGTCAAGATCGTCACCACCGTGGGCGTCCCCCACGAGACCCTGGGCGAGATCGTGGTGGCCTGCATCGTGCCCGAACCCGATGCCGACCTCGACGAGGCCTCCGTGCGCGCCTTCGTATCCGAGCGCCTGTCGAGCTACAAGGTGCCGCGCCGGGTGCTGTTCGTGGAGGAGTCGGACCTGACCCTGACCGGCACCAACAAGGTCAAGACCGCACCGCTGCGCGAACTGGCCACCAGGCGCCTGAAGGAAGCGGGCTGACGGTTTCGGCCCCGGATCATAGGGGCCAAAACCAGGAACAACCCGCGACAAAAAGGCGATCAGCCAACGCTGATCGCCTTTTTGTGCGCGAGAGATACGTCTATTGTGCGCAAAAACTGCTGTGCGCTGGAACTATTTCAGCTCCCGGACTCGGCCAGCAGCTCGGCACGCAGCTTGTGCTTGAGCACCTTGCCGGCGTCGTTCTTGAGCAGCGCATCGCGAAACGCCACCTGCTCGGGAATCTTGAACTTCGCCACGCCCCTGTCAATCAGGAAGGCCGCCAGCGCGGACACGTCAGGACGGGCTTCGCCACGCGGCACGATCACCGCACAAGCGCGCTCGCCGGTGCGCGGGTCGGGCAGGCCAACGATCGCGATCTCGGCAATGTCCGGGTGGCTCACCAGCAGGTCTTCCACCTCCTTGGGGGCGATGTTCTCGCCGTTGCGGATGATGATGTCCTTGATGCGACCGGAAATCACCAGGTAGTCGCCATCCACCCAACGGCCCTGATCGCCAGTGCGGTAGAAGCCGTCCTCGTCGAACACCGTGGTCTCGTCCTCGGCATGGACATAACCCACCAGCATCTGCGGGCCGCGCGCCAGCACCTCGCCCACGTCCGACAGCCGGATGGTCGCGATACCGGCACGACCGTCGGTCTCGGCGGCGTGCTCCACGTCGTCGCGATCGGTACAGCCCACGGTGGTAACCGGCACCTCGGTGGAGCCGTACACCCGGGTCACCACCGCGCGCTCGAAGTAGTCGGCCGCCTCGCGGATCAGCGACGGCGGCACCGAGGCGCCGCCGCAGATGAACACCTTCAGGTCCGGCAACCGGCTGCCCGCCTGGCGGGCCGCTGCCAGGGTCTGCATCAGGAAGGGCGTGGCCCCGGCAAAGTGGGTGCAACGCTCGTTGATCAGGTGGTCGATGCCCTCGGCCGGATCCCACCGCTCCATCAGCACCGCGGTGGCACCGAGCAGCAGCGGGATCTCGAAGGCGTAGATGGAGCCGCCGATGTGACTGATCGGCGAGGCCACCAGAAACTTGTCGCCGGGCTCGATCAGCCAGTGCTCGCCCAGCTGGCGGATCAGGGCGTGGATGGAGTTGTGGCTGTGCATGACGCCCTTGGGGCTGCCGGTGGTGCCCGAGGTGTACATGATCATGCGCACCGCATCGGGGTCGGGTCGCGGCAGCTCACAGGCCGGCGGATCGACGAACAGGCTGTCATAGCCCTGATGTTCGCCGGCATCGCCCCGCAGCACCACCACCTCCGGCGGGTTGTCGAGCTGCTTCACCACGGTGGACAGCATGTCGGCGCAACGGTGGCCGCGGTATTCGGACGGGATGAAGATCATGCGGCTGTCGATATCGGCCAGCATGAAGCGCAGATCGTGTTCGCGCAGTGAGGGCAGCACCGGGTGCGCCACCATGCCCGCCAGCGTCGCCGCCAGGTAGATCACGGCGGCCTCGTGCCAGTTGGGCAGCATGAACGACACCACGCTCCCCTCCGGGTGGCGGGACGCCATCACTCGCGCCAGTGCGGCGGCCTGCCGGTGCAGGGTGCGCGCATCCAGCCGGATATCGCCCTCCACCACCAGGATCCGCTCGGGCTGCTCGGCGGCGGCGCGACTCAGGGTATCGGCCAGCGTCTCCGCGACCCAAAGCTCTCGCTCGTAGGCCTCTCTCGCACGCGCCTCATCCCAACGAATGGATCGGCCAGCAATGATGCGACGCCCGGGCGTTACCGTGCTCCCCATAACAGTGTCACCTTGTTCATGAATGTGCGTGAAAAGGCCTGGAAAAGGCCCGTCAGGGCGGCAATTATACTGCACCTTGACCAGCCCCGCCGAGGGCGACCGAAGCCCGCGCCCCGGCGGGCCGGGGCCGGGCTGGCAGGCGCCGGCCCCGCCGTATTACCCCAATGGAGTTGACAACCCCGTCGGCCAACCGCCTCCAGAACCCCCTGCCGGACCCCTGTCTTCCGAGCAAGGCGGCTGCAAGGGAAATCCCCTGCAAACCGCGTTACAATAGCCCCTCAGGACCATTCGGATTGACGCCACAGTCAAGTGGATCATTAACTCACAGAGGTATCACGATGACACTGAAAACCATTGAGCTGAAGCCCAAGGTCGGCATTGAACTCCAGGCCCCCCGAGAGGAATTCCTGCAGGGTGACCACGCCGACCAGATTCGCGACCTGCTGGAAGAGCGCGGCGTCGTCATCATTCGCGGCGTGAATTTCAACGACGACGAGCAGCTGCAGTTTGCAAAGACCCTGGGCGACCTGGTGTCCTTCAACGACCAGTCCGTCTTCAAGATCTCACTGGACCCCAAGACCAATCCGATGGCTGCCGAGTACCTGAAAGGCTCACTGCTGTGGCACATCGACGGCGCCATGGATGACGTGCCCTCGCGCGGTTCCATCCTCACCGCGCGCGAGCTGCCGCCCACCAAGGGCGAGGGCAACACCGAGGTATCCAACACCTACACCGCATTCCAGGATCTTCCCGCCGAGGAACAGGCCCGTCTCGAGAAGCTCAAGGTCGTGCACACCATGGCCGCCTCCCAGCGCCGCACCTACCCGAACGCCACCGACGAGCAGAAAGCCGACTGGGACCGCTACCCGCCCAAGGTGCACCCGCTGGTGTGGACCCACAAGTCCGGCCGCAAGTCGCTGGTGACCGGCGTTTCCGCTGACTACATCGAGGGCATGGACCTCGAGGAAGGCCGTGCACTGCTGCAGAAGCTCGACGATTTCTGCACCCAGGACGAGTACGTGTACAGCCACGAGTGGACGGTGGGCGACCTGCTGATCTGGGACAACACCGTATCGCTGCACCGCGCAGCCCACTACGACCCCACCAGTGGCCGCCTGATGCACCGCGTCACCCTGCAGGGTGAAGAGCCATTGGCGTAAAGCCGTAATGCGCTGACAACACCCGTCCCGGCGACCGGTCGCCGGGCACCGAAGAACCCGGTTGGACGACAGGCGTCCGCCGGGTTTTTTTGTGTCTGCCGACCGGCCGCCCGCACCAACCGGCCGGGTTCTGCGCTATTGTATGCGGAGCGGGTGCTGACCCGGATTTCCCGTGATGGTTTCGATGGACTGACTATGCTCAGGGCGGCGTTGCTCATATTGTTTCTGGTGATTGCGGGCATAGCGGCCCATGTGGAAATGCGCCAATCGGTAGTGCAGTCCCGTCTGGCGGCACACTTTCATGAGCGCTTTGACTGGCAGCTGGCACCCGGTCCCAGCGAAGCCGTGATCTACCCGGAAACCGGCCCCTACAACGAACGCCTCGGCTACAGCCAGCTACCGCGTTTCATCGACCGCGCACAGAAGCAAGGGTTTCTGCTGGAGCAGCAGACCCGCTTCTCCCCCACCCTGCTGCAGTTCACCGCCCACGGCGGCTACCCGATCTTTCGCGAGAAATCCCGCGCCGGCCTCACCATCAACGGCCCGGACGGTGTGCCACTGTACTCGGCGCGCTACCCGCGCCATGTCTTCAACCGCTTCGAGGATATTCCCGCGCTGGTACTGCACACCCTGTTGTTCGTGGAGAACCGCGAGGTGCTGCAACCGGACCACCCCCACCAGAACCCGGCCATCGAATGGCGCCGCTTTGCCGGTGCCGCTGCCATGCAGGCGGCCCAGTTGGCCAACCCGGACCTGCGCGCCGACGGTGGCAGCACCCTGGCGACGCAGACGGAAAAGTTCCGCCACTCCAGGGATGGCGTCACCCAGGGCGTCACCGACAAGTTCCGCCAGATGCTGATGGCCAGCCTGCGCGCCTATCAGGACGGTCCGGATACGGGCGGCGCTCGGCGGCGCATCGTGCTCGACTACCTCAACTCGACCCCGCTGGCCGGTCGACCCGGCTTCGGCGAGGTCCACGGGCTCGGCGACGGACTGTGGGCCTGGTTCGGCCTGGAGCCACACCAGACCGCCGAGCTGCTGCGCCGCGCGCCCGACAGCGAGGAGATCGCGGCCAGCCAGGCCGCTGCCTACCGCCATGTACTCGCCCTGCTGCTGGCCCAGCGGCGCCCGTCGTGGTACCTGCGGGAGGGGCGGGAACAGCTCGAAGCCCTCACCGACAGCTACCTGCGCGTACTGCATCAGGCCGGTATCATCGATCGCGACCTGCAGGATCGCGCGCTGGCGGCGCGCCTCAAATTCTCGACCTCGCCACCGCCGCTGGGCTCGCCGTCGTTCATCGACCAGAAGGCCGTCAACAGCGTGCGCTACGAACTGCTGCGCACCCTCGGGGTGCGCGACCTGTACGCGCTCGACCGACTCGACCTGAAGGTCAGCTCCACCTTCCACGCCGACGTACAGGACGCGGTCAGCCGCCATCTGCAACAACTGCACAACCGGGAGTTTGCCCGCGAGCAGGGGCTGTACGGCCAATACCTGTTCCGCGACCGTGACGCCATCGAGCACATCCACTACAGCGTGGTGATCTACGAACGCACACCGGACGGCAACCTGCTGCGGGTGCAGGCGGACAACTTCGACCAGCCCCTCGACATGAACGAGGGCACCATGCTGGATCTGGGCTCCACCGCGAAACTGCGCACCCTGGTGACCTACCTGGAAATCGTCGAGGAGCTGTACCACCAGCTGGTGGGGCGCTCCAGTGCCTCGCTGTGGACCCTGACCGCCACCTCCGACGACGTGCTCACCCGCTGGGTCGCCACCCAACTGGCCATCAACCCCGCGCTGACGCTCACAGAGTTGCTGGACGCCGCCATGGAGCGCGGCTACTCGGCGAGCCCAGCGGAAACCTTCTACACCGGCGGCGGCGTACACACCTTCTCCAACTTCGACCGCACCCACGACCACCGCGTCATGTCGGTGAACGAAGCCTTCCGCCACTCGGTCAATCTGGTCTTCATCCGCATGATGCGGGACATCGCCCGCTATGAAATCGCGAGCCAACCGGAGCTGTTCGAAGTGCTCAACCAGCGCGATCATCCCGGCCGGCAGGACTGGCTGCGGCGCTTCGCCGACATGGAGGGGCTGTCGTACCTCAACCAGTTCATCAACGTCTATGACAACCTGGACGAAACCCAGCGCCTCGAGCGGCTGGGCCAGCGAACCCGCAAGGCGCCCTATCGGCTGGCGATGGCCTACCGCACGGCGCGGCCGGAAGGCGATCTCGACGACATGGAGGTGTTCCTGCGCCGCCACCTCGGCAACGCGGCGACGCCCGGCCGCACCGAGTTGCAGCGTCTGTTCAACCACTACGACCCGGCGCGCTTCAACCTCAACGACCGCGGGTTCATCACCCAGGTTCACCCACTGGAACTCTGGCTGCTCGAGTATCTGCGCCGACACCCCGATGCCAGCCGGGCGGAGATTCGCGCGGCCAGCACCGATGTACGCCAGGAGGTATACGCCTGGCTGTTCCGCACCAGCCGCCCCCAGGCCCAGCAGCAGCGCATTCGCATCATGGTGGAACAGGAGGCCTTCAAGGGCATTCACCGGCGCTGGCAGCGGCTCGGCTATCCGTTCCCGCGGCTGGTGCCCTCCTACGCCAGTTCCATCGGCGCGTCCGCCGACCGGCCCGCCGCGCTGGCGGAACTGATGGGCATCATCGTCAACGACGGCACGCAGCTGCCCTTCGTGCGCTTGCGCGACCTGCACTTCGCAGCGGACACGCCCTACGAGGTGCGCTTCTCACGCCAACTGGAAGAGGGTGCCGGACTGTTGAGCCCGGAGTTAACCCGGCGGCTGCGCCTGACACTGGTGGATGCGGTGGAGGAAGGCACCGGACGGCGCCTGCGGGAGGCCTTCACGGACAGCAGCGGGCAGCCGCTGATGGTGGGCAGCAAGACCGGCACCGGCGACCACCGCTTCAAGCGCATCGGCCGCGGCGGCCATGTGATCGACTCGGAGGTGCGCGGCCGCAACGCCACGCTGATGTTCTTCATCGGCGACCGCTTCTTCGGCACCGTCGCGGCCCACGTGGCCGCACCCCACGCCGAACACTTCCGCTTTACCAGCGCCCTGCCGGCCCAGATCCTGCGGACACTGGAACCGGCGCTGCGTCCCATGATCCATGCTGCCGAGGTACACCAGACGCACGACGACAACCACGAACACGGGGGCGAGCGGGTCGGTTCAGTCCGCTAGCGGACCCCGGGGCGCCCTATCGGGGCGAGGGCGGCTGGCCACCCAAGGCGACTCGGCGAGATCGCGGTGGACCGAGGCGGTGCGCCAGTCGCGCTGGGACACGGCTGCGCGGAAGAAGATCTCGAGCCGGACGGTCATCATCCAGCGCGGGTCGAAGTTGGCCTCACGGGGAAAGTGCAGCTCCGGCACCAGATCCAGAAACAGGATTTCGCGGTGAATGTTGCGGCGGTAATCCACCAGAACATAGAAATCCTCCGCCCGCGGACTGGAGGCGCCCTTGCCCACGGCGACGCCGGCGTAGCGAATCACGCTGCGGGGCCCCAGGATCCGGTTCCACTCCGTGGCCTGGTAATACTCCAGGTCGGGCTCGTCCTCCCGCCACTGGATATTGGTGATGAAGCGCAGGTGATCGCGCTGGCCGTAGGGACGCCCCAGGTCCCAGCGAGTGCGGGCAAAGAGGCCGTCGTGGTAGAAGTAGGCCAGCCGGTTGTTGGACTCCAGCATCCAAGGGTTGTCACCCAGGTCCCAGAGGCGCTCACCGGTGAGCCGGATATAGGGGTCGAGAGGCCAGCGCACACGGACACCGGCATTGATGTTGGCATCCCAGCGCTCGGTCCGGTCGCGCCCGAGAAAGCGGCCCAGCCCCACCACCGTACGGCTGCTTTCCGGACGCGAGGAGCGCACATTGCGCGAGCCCTGCTCGGATAACGTGCCCTCGGTCTCTTCCGGATCACTTTCGATGATCAGCCGCAGATTCTCGCGGGCGGTCGGCAGATCGAGGCGGAAGCGCAGACCGATGTCGTAGTCGAAGCCGTCCGACTCCTCCCAGATGAAATCCTGGCTGACACGCAGGAATGAGTCGTTGTTGACCCGGTAACTTTCATCAGTACCGAAAAAATTGTCGATGTTGCGGGCCGTGTTATCGACCCAGCGGGACACCCGGTCGTGGCTCGGCGTCAGCCGCTCGATCGTATATTGACCCCAAAGTGGCAGGATCGGGTCGAAATCGTCATTGCCGGGATCGGGACGCTCCAGCAGCGCCTCCAGCGAGCCCTCCTCCTCCGAACCCTCATCTGCCGTGCCGGCATCGCTCTCGGCGCCGGCAGCGTGGTCATGCTCCGACGCCTGATGTCCATCGGCCGGGGCCGTGGCATCCCGGGTATCCTCGGCCAGTACGGTAGCGGGCAGCCCGAGAGCCACCGCCACCAGGACCGATCCCAGCCATTCCTTGTTATGTTTTTTCACACGACCTCTATGCGCTACTGCGGCGACATCCGCGACGGCCTGTCCTGCGCCCGTTGCGAGCCTCTGATTGCAGCATAGCCGAAATCGGGGCGACGCCCACAACAATCAACTCACCAGTTCATAACACGGGCGATAGGGCTGCTCGCCCAGCTTCATGCGACCCTGGGCAACAAACCGGCGCAGCAAACCATCCATCTCGCGCATCAGGGCCGGATCACCCTGCAACCGGTAGGGACCGTGGGCGGCAATCCGCTGCAGACCACTGGCCTTGACGTTGCCGGCGACGATGCCCGAGAACGCACAGCGCAACTGAGCCGCCAGCTCGTTGGCCGGCTGACCGGGAAAGAGGCGCAGCGCCGCCATGTTGTCGTGGGTCGGCTCGAAGGGCGTCTGCAGGTTCTGGGCAATCTGCAGGTTCCAGTTGTAATAGTAGGCTTCCTGGGTACGTCGACGATGGCGCTGCACCTGTTCGACGGCCTTGCGGGCCTCGCGGGCCACCCGGTCCGGCCGGCCACAGACCACCTGATAGTACTGTTCCGCCTCGTCACCCAGGGTGCGGCGGATGAAGGCGGTCAGGGCGTCGAAGTAATCCTCCCGACCTTCCGGTGCGGCAAAGATCAGCGGCAGCGGGCTGTCGTTCTCCGGGTTCATCAGCAGGCTCAGGACGTAGAGCACCTCCTCCGCCGTGCCGACGCCACCGGGAAACACGATGATGCAGTGGGCCAGGCGCACAAAGGCCTCCAGCCGCTTCTCGATATCCGGCAGGATGACCAGCTCGTTGACGATGGCATTGGGCGGCTCGGAGGCAATGATGCCCGGCTCGCTGATGCCGATGTAGCGGCCAGTGCGGATCTGCTGCTTGGCGTGGCCCACCGCCGCGCCCTTCATGGGCCCCTTCATCGCGCCGGGACCACAGCCGGTGGCGATATCCAGCCCGCGCAGCCCGAGTTGATAACCCACCTCCTTGGAGTAGTCGTACTCGAGCCGGTCGATGGAGTGACCGCCCCAGCAGACCACCAGATTGGGCGCCAGGTTGGGCCGTACCACACCGGCATTGCGCAGGATGCGGAATACCGCATCGGTAATGCCTTCGGAGCTGTCCAGCTCGAAGCGCTTGCCGCGAATCTTGTGATCGGTATAGACGATGTCACGCAGGGCCGCGAACAAGTGGTTGCGGATACCCTGGATCATGGTGCCGTCCACAAAGGCGGCGGCGGGAGCGTTGTCCACCTCCAGCTTGAGGCCGCGGGACTGGGGGATCACCCGGATATCGAAATCCGCATGGTCCTGCAACAGACGGCCACCGTCATCGGAGGCACTGTCGGTGTTGAGCACCGCCAGTGCCACTTCGCGAAACAGCCGAAAGACCTCCGGGTGGGTGTTGGTGAGGCCGTCGATCTCCACATGGGAGAGGAGATCGAGACCGTGGGCGGGGCGCACACTGGCGCGACTGATTTTACCGGCTGCCAAGAACTGTCCTCTGGTCAAGCTGCGAGACGCCGCAGCACATATTGCAGGATACCGCCATGTTCGTAGTAGGCAAACTCGTTGGGCGTGTCGATGCGCACGATTGCCTCGAAGGTCACGGTATCGCCGCCCTCCTTCTCCGCCTGCACCGTCACCGTCTTGCAGTCGGGCGATATTGCGGGAATACTGAATTGCTCGGTGCCGTCGAGCCCCAGCGAATCCACCGAGTCACCCTTCACGAACTGCAACGGCAGGATGCCCATGCCGACCAGATTGGAGCGGTGGATGCGCTCGAAACTCTCGGCGATGACCGCCCGCACACCCAGCAGCGCCGGCCCCTTGGCGGCCCAGTCCCGGGACGAGCCGGTGCCGTACTCGGCGCCCGCCAGCACGATCAGTGGCGTCTCCTCGTCGCGGTAGCGCATGGCGGCCTCGTAGATACTCACCTGTTCGCCACTGGGGATATGGCAGGTCCAGCAGCCCTCGGTACCGGGCGCCAGCCGGTTCTTGAGACGCACGTTGGCAAAGGTGCCGCGCATCATCACCTCGTGGTTGCCGCGCCGGGATCCGTAGGAGTTGAAGTACACCGGCTTGACGCCCTGCTCCTGCAGGTATTGCCCTGCCGGGCTTTCGGGGTCGATGGCCCCGGCGGGCGAGATATGGTCGGTGGTGATACTGTCACCGACCCTGACCAGACAGCGCGCGTTCTCGATGGCGCTGACACCCGGCGGCTCCGCACTGATGTCCGTGAAAAAGGGCGGCTTGCGCACATAGGTGGATTCGGGCCAGGTGTAGTTGTCGCTGTCCGACACCGGCAGCTTCCGCCAGGCGTCGGTGCCCCGGTAGACATCCGCGTATTTGCTGCGGAACAGTTCGGCATCGAGACATTCGGCCATGGTGCGGCCGATGTCCTTGCTGGAGGGCCAGATGTCCCGCAGGTAGACGGGCCGGCCGCTGCTGCCGGTACCGATCGGATCACGATCCAGGTCGATATCCACGGTACCGGCCAGCGCATAGGCCACCACCAGTGGCGGCGAGGCCAGGTAGTTGGCGCGTACATCCGCATGAATGCGGCCCTCGAAGTTGCGATTGCCGGACAGAACCGCCGATACCAGCAGGTCGCCGGCGCGTACAGCCTCGCTGATCTCGGGTGCCAGCGGCCCTGAGTTGCCGATGCAGGTGGTGCAGCCATAGCCCACCACGTGGAAGCCGAGTGCTTCCAGGTCGGGCAGCAGACCGGCCCGGTCGAGGTAGTCGGTGACCACCTGGGAGCCGGGCGCCAGGCTGGTCTTGACCCAGGGTTGCGTCGCCAGCCCCAGCTCGCGGGCCTTGCGCGCCAGCAGGCCGGCGCCCACCAGCACCGCCGGGTTGGAGGTATTGGTGCAGCTGGTGATCGCGGCAATCACCACGGCGCCGTGGTTCAGCAGGAAGTCGCCATCGGCGTGCTTCACCCGCACCGAGTCGGCGCGCTCCGAACGGTCGTGACCCACGGCAGTATCGCCCCCCTCGCTGAGAAAGTCGGTCTCATCGCCGCTGGCGATAACCTTGTCGCTGCGCGCATGGTGGGCCTTGAGTGTGGCGCGGAAAGACTCGCCCGCCTCCTTGAGCGGCACGCGGTCCTGGGGGCGGCTCGGGCCGGCCAGCGACGGCTCCACCGTGTCCAGCTGCAACTCCAGCACCGCGCTGTAGCGCGCCTCGGGGGTGTCGGCGTCGTGCCACATACCCATCGCCTGCATGTACTCGCGGGTCAGGTTGAGCGTGTGCTCATCGCGGCCCGTGAGTCGCAGATAGTTGAGGGTTTCCTCGTCCACCGGGAAGATGCCGCAGGTGGCGCCGTATTCCGGCGCCATGTTGGCGATGGTGGCCCGGTCCGCCAGCGACAGGTGCCCCAGGCCCTCGCCGAAAAACTCCACGAACTTGCCCACCACGCCGTGCTCCCGGAGCATCTGGGTCACGGTGAGCACCAGGTCGGTGGCGGTCGCTCCTTCCGGCAACCGGCCCTTGAGCCGGAAGCCCACCACCTGGGGAATCAGCATGGTCACGGGCTGGCCGAGCATGGCCGCCTCGGCCTCGATACCACCCACGCCCCAGCCGAGCACGCCCAGGCCATTGATCATGGTGGTGTGGGAGTCGGTCCCCACCAGGGTGTCGGGATAGGCCCGGCGCGCCTTGCCCTGGGTCGTGAACACGCCCCGCGCCAGATACTCCAGGTTGACCTGGTGGACGATACCGGTACCGGGCGGCACCACCTTGAAGTTGTCGAAGGCCTGCTGACCCCAACGCAGGAACTGGTAGCGCTCGCGGTTGCGGTCGATCTCGATGGCGGTGTTGCGGCTCATGGCGTCGCGGGAGCCGAAATGGTCCACCATCACCGAGTGGTCGATGACCAGCTCCACCGGGGACAGGGGGTTGATGCGCTCCGGCTCGCCCCCCAGCTCGGCCATGGCATCGCGCATGGTGGCCAGGTCGACGATGGCCGGGACACCGGTAAAATCCTGCAGCAGCACCCGCGCCGGCACGAAGGCGATCTCCTGTTCCGGCTCCGCCTCCGGGTCCCAGTTCGCCAGGGCCTCGATGTCCGCAGACTGCACAAACTCCTCGTCCGCGTGGCGCAGCAGGTTCTCCAGCAGGACCTTCAGGGAAAACGGCAGGCTCGCCACCGGAAACCGATCCTGCAGCCCGTCAAAGGGAAAGATCTCGTACTGTTCACCATCTACGTTCAGGTGCTTTCGGGTGACGTGGTCACTCATGGTGCAATGCTCCTTTCCTGATTCATCGGGATAAATGGCGTATCGCAACCCGTCGATACCGGTCCGGTATGCCGGCTACACCCAGTGTGCACCGCCACAACATCGATCCGTACCCACGGGCCTTCAGTAAATCCCTGCCTCCAGACCGGCGGCCACGGTCATGCCCAGCTCCCTGCACTGGTCAAGGAACCGGGGGTCAAAATCCCCCTGACAGACGAGGGGGTCGTTGATGCAGGTCCAGCGCAGGCCGGTCACGATGCGCTCGACACTGGTGCGGGCGCCCTCGCCATCGAGCCCCGCACGGATGTAGAGGGCAAAGGGCATTCCCTGGGTGTGATCAAGACAAGGGTAGTAGACGCGCTCGAAGAAATCCTTGATGCGCCCGGCCATGTAGCCGAAGTTCTCGGTGGTACCGAGCACGATGGCGTCGGCCCAGAGCACGTCGTCCGGGCCGGCATCGAGTGGCGCCAGACTGCGCAACGACACCCCTTCGATATCCGGGTGCCGGATCCCCTCCACCACCGCGTCGCGCAACGCCTCGGTGTTGGCGGAAGGGCAATGACTGACCAGCAGCAGGTTGGGCATGAATACAGCGTCCCCCTATCCCTCTCTGACAGTAACTGTAGACCAGCGGACAGGCCCGGGGCTTTGCGCCGGACCACACCAGTCTTTACGATACCCCCTGATGATGACAGGAAAGCCTTCCATGAACCAGACAGCCTGGGTAGCCGGCGCCAGCGGACTCGTCGGACGGGAACTGGTAGCCCGGCTGGCCCGCCACCCGGCCTACGGGCGCGTGATCGCCCTGGTGCGCTCACCGACCCCCGAGCTGGAGCAGATCGAGGGCGCGACCGTTCACAGGGTGGACTTCCAGCGGCTGCGCGAGACCCTGCCCGAGGCGCCCGTCGACCACGTCTACTGCGCCCTCGGCAGCACCCGGGAAAAGACCCCGAGCCAAACCGACTTTCGGGCCGTGGATGTGCTGCACCCTCTCGCCATTGCCCGCGCAGCGCAGGAAAAGGGAGCCACCGCCTATGGCGTGGTGTCCTCGCCCGGCGCGCACCCCTTTTCCCGCTTCATGTACCTGCAACTGAAAGGCGAGGTGGAAAGCCGCCTGCAGGCCATGGGCTTCGACCACCTTGTCATCGCCCGGCCCG
>JBJHAZ010000018.1:4797-15173 GCA_050485225.1 Gammaproteobacteria bacterium | reverse complement strand
ACAAGGAGGAAGAGCTCTCCCGCTACATGCGCGAGGCCGTGCGTGTGTCCGAGGACTCGCCCGTGCTGCTCGACCACTTCCTGTCCTCCGCCATCGAGGTGGACATCGACGCCGTCAGCGACGGTGACGAGGTGGTAATCGGCGCCATCATGCAGCACATCGAGCAGGCCGGTATCCACTCCGGCGATTCCGCCTGCTCCCTGCCGCCCTACAGCCTGCCGGCGGACGTTCAGGACGAAATGCGCGAGATCGTCAAGGCCATGGCCCGCGAGCTGGGCGTCAAGGGTTTGATGAACGTGCAGTTGGCGTGGCAGGATGGCCGCATCTATGTGATCGAGGTGAACCCCCGCGCCTCCCGGACCGTGCCCTTTGTCTCCAAGTGCATCGGTGCTTCGCTGGCCAAGGTGGCCGCACGCTGCATGGCTGGCACCACGCTTCAGGCGCAGGGCTTTACCCGCGAGATCGTGCCCGAGTATTTCAGCGTCAAGGAAGCGGTGTTCCCCTTCAACAAGTTCCCCGGCATCGACCCGATTCTCGGCCCCGAGATGAAATCCACCGGCGAAGTGATGGGCGTGGGCGATACCTTCGCCGAGGCCTATGCCAAGGCACAGCTGGGTGCGGGCGACGAGATTCCCACCAAGGGCACCGCGTTCATCAGTGTTCGCGAGGTGGACAAGCCCGAGGTGGCGGAAGTGGCCCGCGAGCTGATCGAGCTGGGCTTCAGGGTGGTGGCGACCCGGGGCACCGCCCAGGTACTCACCGATGCCGGCCTGGAGGTGACCCCGATCAACAAGGTTCAGGAGGGTCGCCCGCACATTGTCGACATGATCAAGAGCGACCAGATCGACCTTATCCTGAACACCACGGAGGGCAAGCAGGCGATTGCCGACTCGTCGACCATTCGTTCCAGCGCCGAGGCGCGCGCGGTGTACTACACCACCACCATGGCCGGTGGACGCGCCGTGGTGATGGCGCTGCGCTTTGGCGACGAGATCAACGTGCGTAGCCTGCAGTCGCTGCACAGGAGGATCAATGAGCAATAACAAGGTTCCCATGACCGCCGAAGGCGCCGAGCGTCTCAAGGCCGAGCTGGACACCCTCAAGAAGGTGGAGCGCCCGCGCGTGGTTCAGGCCATTGCCGAGGCGCGCGAGCACGGCGATCTGAAGGAAAACGCCGAGTACCATGCGGCCCGCGAGCAGCAGGGCTTCATCGAAGGTCGTATTCAGGAGATCGAAGGCAAGCTGTCGATGGCCCAGGTGATCGACATCAAGAGCCTGCCGCCGGGTGATCGGGTGATTTTCGGTGTCACCGTGCACCTGATCAATCTCGAGAACGACCAGGCCGTGACCTACAAGATCGTCGGTGACGACGAGGCCGATGTGAAGGCCAACAAGATCTCCTACCTCACCCCCATTGCCCGCGCTCTCATCGGCAAGGAAGTCGGTGACGTGGTGGTGGTGAAGACCCCCAAGGGGACCGTCGAGTACGAGATCGACGACGTCCAGTACGTCTGACCCCGCAGCCCGGATGGCTTCTCGCTGTCCGGGCGACTCTCATTCCTCCGTTTTATAGCCCTGACTGTCTCTTGTCGCAGGGGCTCACCCTGTGAGCGAAGCAGAACTTCCGTTTACAACAGCCCGCGCAGGAACCGCCCGGTATGGGAGTGTTTCTCCTTCGCCACCTGTTCCGGCGTACCCGTGGCGATGATCTGGCCACCGCCACTACCGCCTTCCGGCCCCAGGTCGACGAGCCAGTCGGCGGTCTTGATCACGTCCAGGTTGTGTTCGATCACCACCACGGTGTTGCCGTGGTCCCGCAGCCGGTGCAGCACCGCCAGCAGTTGTTCGATGTCGTGGAAGTGCAGGCCGGTGGTGGGCTCATCCAGGATATACAGCGTCTTGCCGGTATCGCGCTTGGACAGCTCCCGCGACAGCTTGACCCGCTGCGCCTCGCCGCCCGACAGGGTGGTGGCCGACTGCCCCAGGGTGATGTAGGACAGGCCCACGTCCATCAGGGTCTGCAGCTTGTTGGCGATGGCCGGTACCGCATCGAAGAACGCGCGCGCGTCCTCCACCGTCATGTTGAGCACTTCGTTGATGTTCTTGCCCTTGTAGCGCACCTCCAGTGTCTCGCGGTTGTAGCGCAGACCCTTGCACACGTCGCAGGGCACGTAGATGTCGGGCAGAAAATGCATTTCCACCTTGGTGACGCCATCGCCCTGGCAGGCCTCGCAGCGTCCGCCCTTGACGTTGAAGCTGAAACGCCCCGGCTTGTAGCCCCGCGAACGGGCCTCCTGGGTGCCGGCAAACAGCTCGCGGATCGGTGTGAAGATGCCGGTGTAGGTGGCCGGGTTGGAGCGCGGGGTACGGCCAATGGGGCTCTGGTCGATATCGACGCACTTGTCGAGCAGGTCCAGCCCCTCGATGCTGCCGTGGGGGGCGGCTTTCAGGGTGGTGGCCTTGTTGAGCAGGGTGGCCGCCAGCGGGTACAGGGTTTCGTTGATCAGCGTCGACTTGCCCGAGCCGGACACCCCGGTGATGCAGGTGAGCAGTCCGAGGGGCAGCTCCAGTGAGACGTTTTTCAGGTTGTTGCCGCAGGCGTCGTGCAGACGCAGCATTTTCTTCGGGTCGGCCTTGTGGCGCGTGGGCGGCACGCGGATGGCGCGTTCGCCACTGAGGAACTGGCCGGTCACCGAGCCCGGTGTGGCCATGATGTCCTGCATGGTGCCCTGGGCGACGATCTCGCCGCCGTGCACACCGGCACCGGGGCCGATGTCCACCACATGATCGGCGGCGCGAATGGCGTCCTCGTCGTGCTCCACCACGATCACCGTATTGCCCAGGTCGCGCAGGCGCAGCAGGCTGTTGAGCAGGCGCTCGTTGTCGCGCTGGTGCAGGCCGATGGAAGGCTCGTCGAGGATGTACATCACCCCCACCAGGCCGGCACCGATCTGGCTCGCCAGCCGGATGCGCTGGGCCTCGCCACCGGACAGGGTGTCGGCGCTGCGACTCAGGTTGAGGTAGTTGAGACCCACGTCCACCAGAAAGTGCACCCGGTCGCGCAGTTCCTTGAGGATTTTCTCGGCGATCTCGCCCCTGGCGCCGGGCAGGTGCAGGCTGTCGAAATAGGTTTGCAGCTCGCCCACCGGCATCTCGGTGATTTCCGGCAGATTGCGACCGGCCACAAAGACGTTGCGCGAGGACTTCTTGAGGCGGGCGCCGTCGCATTCGGGGCAGTTCTGCACGCTCAGGTAGCGGCTCAATTCTTCGCGCACCGACTGGGAGTCGGTTTCGCGGTAGCGCCGCTCCATGTTGGGAATCACCCCCTCGAAGCGGTGCTTACGGCGATACAGGGTCTCGCCGCTGGCGTAACTGAACTCGATTTCCTCGGTGCCGCTGCCGAACAGGATGGCCTGTTGGTGGCGTTGCTTGAGCTCCCGGAAGGGCGTGTCGATGTCGAATTCGTAGTGGGCCGCCAGCGACTGGAGCATGTTGAAGTAGAAGAAATTGCGCCGATCCCAGCCGCGAATGGCGCCCTCGGCGATGGAGGCTTCCGGGTGCTGGATCACCAGATCGATGTCGAAGAACTGCTTGATGCCCAGCCCGTCGCAGGCGGGGCAGGCGCCGGCGGGATTGTTGAAGGAAAACACCCGCGGCTCCAGCTCGTCGATGCTGAAGTTGCACACCGGGCAGGCGAAGCGGGACGAGAACACCCGGTCCGGCTCCTCGCCATCCATGAAGTGGACCACCGCCAGGCCATCGGACAGGTTCAGTGCCGTCTCGAAGGATTCGGACAGGCGCAGCGCGATGTCCTCGCGCACCTTGAAACGGTCCACCACCGCCTCGATGTCGTGCTTGCGCTTCTTGTCCAGCGCTGGCACATCGTCGAGATCGTGGACCGTGCCGTTGACCCGGGCGCGCACAAAGCCCTGGGCGCGCAGCTCGGCAAAAACATTGAGGTGCTCGCCCTTGCGACCGGCCACCAGCGGGGCCAGCAGGGTCAGCTTGGTGCCTTCCGGCAGGGCCAGCACCTGGTCCACCATCTGGCTGACGGTCTGGGCGGCCAGTGGTTCGCCGTGCTCCGGGCAGCGCGGCTCACCGGCGCGGGCGTAGAGCAGGCGCAGGTAGTCGTAGATTTCGGTGATGGTGCCCACGGTGGAGCGCGGGTTGTGGGAGGTGGACTTCTGCTCGATGGAGATGGCCGGTGACAGCCCCTCGATGTGATCCACATCGGGCTTTTCCATCATCGAGAGGAACTGGCGCGCGTAGGCCGACAGGGACTCCACATAGCGGCGTTGGCCCTCGGCGTAGAGGGTATCGAAGGCCAGCGACGACTTGCCCGAGCCGGACAATCCGGTGATGACAATGAACTTGTCCCGCGGCAGATCGAGATCCACGTTCTTGAGATTGTGGGTGCGGGCGCCGCGAATGGTGATGGTTTGCATAGGTTTGGCCGTTGCGGGAGCAAACCGACCATTCTAGGCAGGTCGCGGCTGCGGGGAAAGGCCCGTGGGTGGCGGCAGGCCCTATCCTGTAGGAGCGCGGTCCCCCGCGCGAAAGGGATCGGCATCGGCGGAGGCCCGGAATCCACCGTCATCCGCCTGCTACCCGTTGTCGGCAGGGCTCCGGCCTTGACTCAATTGCACCAGTCCCGCCCGCAGCGACTCCGGGTCTGCGAGCACGGCCTCCACCTCGGCATGGGCTGCCTGCCAGACCGGGAAGGCCCGATGCAGCAGGGCGTGGCCGGCCGAGGTGAGCGCGAGCCGCCGCTTGCGGCGATCCTGCTCGTCCGGCGTCACGGCGAGCAACCCACGGCGTTCCAGCGGCTTGATCAGGGCGGTGAGGGTGGTGCGGTCCATGGCCAGAAACCCCGCCACCTGGCCTACGGTGGGCGGTTCCGGTCGGTTCAGGGACATCAACAGCGAAAACTGGCCGTTGGTGAGATCCAGCGGTCGGAACACCTCGTCAAAGTGGCGCGCCAGCACGCGCGCCGCGCGCTGGGCATGGAGGCACAGGCAGGCAGTGCCGACCTCACGGGTTAACTGGGGTGGAAAAAGGGCGTCAGTCATCTTGCAAATATGTTGATATCAACCTATAAAGGATAGCCGATGGCGCAGTGTGCCATCGGCCAACTCGACAATGGAAGGAGAATGTCATGGCTTATGTGGATGGATTCGTGGTGCCGGTCCCCCGGGGCCGGCTGGAGGAGTACCGAAAAATGGCCGCACTGGCCGAGACGGTGTGGCGGGAATTCGGTGCCCTGGACTACGTGGAATGCCTCGCCGACGATGTGCCCTACGGGGAACTGACGTCCTTTCCCCGCTCGGTGCAGGCGACGGATGACGAAGTGGTGGTGTTCTCGTGGATCGTCTATGACTCCCGCGAGCAGCGCGACGCCGTCAACGCCAGGGTCATGCAGGACGAGCGTTTCAAGGACTTCGCGGAGCAGTGTCCCTTCGACGGCAAGCGCATGATCTGGGGCGGTTTCACACCCTTTATCGGACTTGGTACCGGACTTGGTATCGGAGTTGGGGAGGACTCATGATTACGCTGACCACCTTCGCGTGGGTGCCGCCCTTTGCCCGTGGCCTGGTGCGCGATCTGAGGGTGCGCTGGGCGCTGGAGGAGGCGGGTATTCCCTACCGTGTGAAACTGATCCGCCACGAGGATCGCGACACGCCCGAATACCGCGCCCAGCAGCCCTTCGGCCAGGTACCGGTGTTCGAGGAGGACGGGCTGGTGCTGTTCGAGTCCGGCGCAATCCTGATGCACCTGGGCGAGCGCAGCGAAACCCTGTTGCCCCGGGAGCCGGCGGCGCGGGCACGCGCGGTGGGCTGGATGTTTGCTGCACTGAACTCTGTGGAACCGTTTATCAACCAGCTGGGTGCCCTGGACCTGTTTCTCCGCGACCGGGATTGGGTGAAGCTGGCCCGTCCGGAGCTGGAGCAGCAGGTGACGGTGCGGCTGGCCGAGTTGTCCGCCTGGTTGGGTGACCGGGATTATCTCGAGGGCCGCTTCACTGCCGGTGACCTGCTGATGGCCACGGTGCTCCACAACCTGCGCCACACGGATCTGGTGAGTCGCGAGCCGGTCCTGTCCGATTGGCTGGCCCGCTGCGAGGGCAGGCCCGCCTTCCGCAAGGCGCTGGCCGACCAGATGGCCCTGTATGAGCCGTCGGCGGTGGAAGGAGGCCGGTAAGATGACACCGATCAGACCCCTGACACCCCACCTGTGGTTCGACAACCAGGCCCGCGAGGCGGCCGAGTTCTACTGTGACCTGTTCCCCGAGGGGCGCATCGACCACACGAGTACCCTGACCGATACGCCGTCGGGCGACTGCGAGATGGTGTCGTTCACCCTCGCCGGGCAACCCTTCATGGCCATCTCGGCGGGGCCATTCTTCCAGATCAATCCGAGCGTTTCCTTCATCGTCAACTTCGATCCCTCGCGAGACGCTGATGCGCGCGCGCGACTGGATGACACCTGGCGGTGCCTGAGCGAAGGTGGCCAGACCCTGATGCCGCTGGACAGCTACTTTTTCAGTGAGCGCTACGGCTGGGTGCAGGACCGCTTTGGTGTTTCCTGGCAGCTGATCCTGTCCGACCCGCACGGAGAGCCACGGCCCTTCATCACCCCGTCGCTGCTCTTTACCGGCACTGTCTGTGGCCGGGCCGAGGAAGCGGGTGCGTTCTATCGGTCGGTTTTCGAGGATTCCCGCGAAGGATTGCTGGCCCGTTATCCGGCCGGCATGGAGCCGGACCGGGAGGGTACCGTGATGTTCTCGGACTTCCGGGTGGGCGCTACCTGGATGGCGGCCATGGACAGCGCGCAGGAACACGGTTTCGGCTTCAACGAAGCGGTGTCCTTCGGGGTCTGGTGTCGGGATCAGGCCGAGATCGACCGTTACTGGCAGGCGCTGTCCGCAGTGCCCGAAGTCGAGCAGTGTGGCTGGTGCAAGGACCGTTTCGGCGTTTCCTGGCAGATCCTGCCGCTGGCGCTGGACACCATGCTGCAGAGTAGCGATCGGCAGGCGGTGGATCGCGTCACTCGGGCGTTCCTTGCCATGAAGAAGTTGGATCTGGCTGCGCTGCAGGCGGCCTTTGCGGGGTAGAGATCCCGGCCCACAGTGACACCGGTGAGTCGGGTCACTGTGGGCGCGCCGCGCTGTCTTGCTGGGCGCTTTCGTTGGCGCGCAAGTTGACGTTGACGTAAACGTTACCCCGTTGTACAGTCCGGGAGCGTTTTGTTTCCCGGAACCTGTCGGCCGAGGGTGCCGACGCGCGGCTGTGGTTGGTGGCCGCCGTATTCGTGCTGCTCTCAATCGGCTGCTCTCAATCTGCTGCTGTCGTGCAGGCCGTGGCCGGTTCCCACATCACGGATAACACTCATGCCCAGGCTACAGACGAAGATCAATACCCGCAGCGCCGAGTTCGCCGAGAACAGCGCCCATCTGGAGGCGCAGGTGAACGACCTGCGCGCCCGGCTCGAAACCATCAAGTTGGGCGGTGGCCCCGACTATCAGGCGCGCCACACATCCCGCGGCAAGCTGCTGCCCCGGGAGCGCATCAACGGGCTGCTCGACCCCGGCGCGCCGTTTCTGGAGCTGTCCCAGCTGGCGGCCTACGAGGTCTATGATGAGGAGGTGCCCGCTGCGGGCCTGATCGCCGGCATCGGCCGGGTGGAAGGGCAGGAGTGCATGATCGTGGCCAACGATGCCACCGTGAAGGGCGGCTCCTACTACCCGCTGACGGTCAAGAAACACCTGCGCGCTCAGGCCATTGCTGAGCAGAATTGCCTGCCCTGTATCTATCTGGTGGATTCCGGTGGCGCCAACCTGCCCCGTCAGGACGAGGTCTTTCCCGATCGCGAGCATTTCGGCCGCATTTTCTTCAACCAGGCCAACATGTCGGCAGCGGGGATTCCCCAGATCGCCTGCGTGATGGGCTCCTGTACCGCCGGCGGTGCCTATGTGCCGGCAATGGCCGACGAGTCGATCATCGTGCGCGAGCAGGGCACCATCTTTCTCGGTGGCCCGCCACTGGTGAAGGCGGCCACGGGCGAGGAGGTCTCCGCCGAGGATCTGGGCGGCGCCGATGTGCACTGTCGCACCTCCGGCGTGGCCGACCACTATGCCCAGAATGACGCCCACGCGCTGGAGCTGGTGCGACAGGCGGTGCGCCGCCTCAACCGCGTCAAGCCGGTGCACCTGGATGTGCGCGAGCCGCAGGACCCACTCTACGCCCCCGAGGAAATCTACGGCATCATCCCGAAGGATTCGCGTAAGACCTACGACGTACGCGAGATCATCGCCCGCGTCGTCGACGGTTCCGAGTTTGACGAGTTCAAGGCGCTGTATGGCACCACGCTGGTGTGCGGCTTTGCCCGCCTGTACGGCTACCCGGTGGGCATCGTGGCCAACAACGGCATCCTGTTCAGTGAATCGGCCCAGAAGGGCGCTCACTTCATCGAACTGTGCGCCCAGCGCAAGATTCCCCTGATTTTTCTCCAGAACATCACCGGTTTCATGGTGGGTCGCCAGTACGAGGCCGGCGGCATTGCCAAGCACGGCGCCAAGATGGTGACCGCCGTGGCCTGTGCCCAGGTGCCCAAGCTGACGGTGTTGATCGGTGGTTCCTTCGGTGCCGGCAACTACGGCATGTGCGGGCGAGCCTACGATCCGCGCTTCCTGTTCATGTGGCCCAATGCGCGCATCTCGGTGATGGGTGGCGAGCAGGCAGCTGGCGTGATGGCGCAGATCAAGAAAGATCAGCTCGAAAAGAAAGGTGAAACCCTCAGTGCCGAGGCCGAGCGCGCCATTCGCGAGCCGGTGCTGGAAACCTACGAGCGCCAGGGGCACCCGTACTACGCGTCGGCACGCCTCTGGGACGACGGCGTCATCGACCCCGCCGAGACCCGTCGCGTACTGGGCTTGTCGCTGTCCGCCGCACTCAACCGACCGATCGACGATACCCGCTTCGGCGTCTTCAGAATGTAAGGGGAAGATCACCATGTTCGAGAAAATTCTGATCGCCAACCGTGGCGAGATCGCCTGTCGGGTCATCAGCACCGCACGCCGCATGGGTGTTCGCACCGTGGCGGTGTACTCCGACGCCGATGCCGATGCCCTGCACGTGAAGATGGCCGATGAGGCCGTCCACATCGGTGCAGCACCCTCGCGAGAGTCCTACCTGCTGATCGACCGGGTGCTGGACGCAGCCAGACAGACCGGCGCCCAGGCGATTCACCCGGGCTACGGCTTTCTCAGCGAGAATGCCGAATTCTGCCGTGCCTGCGCCGAGCAGGGCGTGGTGTTCATCGGTCCGCCCGTCAAGGCCATTGAGGCCATGGGCTCCAAGTCCGCCGCCAAGCGCATCATGGAGGAGGCCGGCGTGCCGCTGGTGCCCGGCTACCACGGCGAGGATCAGGACGCCGCGCTGCTGCGCCGGCACGCCGATGCCATGGGTTACCCGGTGCTGCTCAAGGCGGCCGCCGGCGGCGGTGGCAAGGGCATGCGCCAGGTGTGGTCCGGCGATGAGTTCGACGAGGCACTGGCCGCCGCGAAGCGCGAGGCGATGAGCAGCTTCGGCGACGATCGTATGCTGGTGGAGAAATACCTCACCAAGCCGCGCCATGTGGAAATCCAGGTGTTCTGCGACAGCCACGGCAACGCCGTGTATCTGGCCGAGCGCGACTGCTCCGTGCAACGGCGACACCAGAAGGTGATCGAGGAGGCGCCGGCACCGGGCATGACCGAGGCGCTGCGCCGCGAAATGGGCGAGTCGGCGATCCGCTCGGCCCAGGCCATCGACTATGTGGGGGCGGGCACTGTCGAGTTCCTGCTCGACGAGGATGGCTCCTTCTATTTCATGGAAATGAACACCCGCCTGCAGGTGGAACACCCGGTGACCGAGATGATCACCGGCCAGGATTTGGTGGAATGGCAGCTGCACGTCGCCGCCGGTGGTCATCTGCCGCTGGCGCAGGACCAGATCGTGCTGCGCGGTCATGCCTTCGAGGCGCGGGTGTACGCCGAGGATGCCGACAACGACTTCCTGCCGGCCACCGGCACGCTCACCTACCTGCAGCCGCCCGCGGAAAACCGCCATGTGCGTGTGGATACCGGTGTCCTGCAGGGCGATGAGGTGAGCGTCTACTACGACCCCATGATCGCCAAACTGGTGGTGTGGGACGAGGATCGAACACGGGCTCTCAACCGGCTGGCGCAGGCGTTGCGCGAGTACCGCATCAGCGGCGTGACCACCAACATCGACTTTCTCTACAACCTGGCCACCACCCGCGCCTTCCGCGAGGCCGAGCTGGACACCGGCTTCATCGACCGGCATCGCGAGGCCATTTTCCACAATGATGACCGCGAG
>JBJHAZ010000018.1:0-4787 GCA_050485225.1 Gammaproteobacteria bacterium | reverse complement strand
GACCGCGAGGTGACCGATGTCCTGCCGCTGGCAGCGCTCTACCTGACGCTGGCCCTCGACCGACGCGAAGACGCCCGGGCGACCCACAGCTCCGACCCTTTTTCGCCCTGGCTGCTCAATGATGCCTGGCGTCTCAACGAGGCCCATACCCAGGTCTTCGAGATTCGGCTGAAGGGGGCTGTCTGGCCGGTGACGGTCGAGCTGCAGGGGCGCGGCGCGGCGCGGCGCTACCGGATCGAGGTGGATGGCCGCACCTGCGAAGCGCAAGGGAGCCTGGAAGGCAACGACATCGTGGCGATCATCGACGGCCACCGCCGCCGGGCCACCGTGGCGGAGCACGACGGCCTCTGCAGCCTGTACACCCAGGATTACGCCGTCCAGTTCAGCCGCGTGCCGCCGGATTTTGGCGATCTGGATCTCGACTACGCCGGCGATGCCGCCCTGACCGCTCCCATGAACGGCACCGTGGTGGAGCTGCTGGTGGCTGCCGGTGCAGAAGTGAAGAAGGGCGATACCCTCATGGTCATGGAGGCCATGAAAATGGAACACGCCATCAAGGCCCCCAGCGACGGCAAGGTATTGGAGTTCTTCTTCGAGGCCGGCGCCCTGATCGAGGGTGGCGCCGTGTTGCTGGACTTCGAGGCGGCCGAGTAGGGCGGGGCGGGCCACTGCGGCTCGCTCCTCATCTTCCTCCGCTCATCCCTGCCCCTCCCTTTTCCCCGTCAGTGGCAACGACGGTTGAGGTGATCCGTGACAGTCAAGGAAAGAACCTGGTCCATCTCCGACCTCGCCCGCGAGTTCGGTATTACCACCCGCACCATCCGGCACTACGAGGACCTGGGCCTGCTGTCGCCTCGCCGCAGCGGTCAGGTACGGCTGTTCAGCAATGGTGATCGCACCAAGCTCAAGTTGATCCTGCGCGGCAAACGCCTGGGGTTTACCCTCGAGGAAAGCCGCGAGATCATCGAGATGTACGACCCGGGTGGCAGCAACGTGGAGCAGCTGCAACGGCTGCTCGAAGCCATCCAGGCCCAGCGGGAGCGGCTCAGCCGCCAGCTCGACGACATCGCCAAGATGATCCGCGATCTCAACGACGCCGAGGCGGGCTGTCTGGCGGCGTTGAAGGAAAAGATGTAGCTGTTCAGGCTTTGGGCGGCCAGTGGGGGTATTGGGGCAACTCGTCCCCGATGGTCCACCAGTTGGCCTTGTCGGCGGTGAAGATGTGAAACACGGGCCGTGTGTCCAGCTCGCCGTCGAGGGTTCCGGCGCGAACGCGCACGAACCCCGGCTGCTTGATGCTCTTGCTGTAGACAGGTGAGCCGCAGCGCCGACAAAAGACCCGCTGCTTGCCCGGTGAGGACTCGTAGGACGACAGCAGGTCAGCGCCGGCGGTCAACTCGAAGTTCTCCTCTCGAACGGGGATGTTGGTGACAAAGGCCGTGCCCTGGGCCTTGCGGCACTGCACGCAGTGACACATCTGAATCGGTGCGAGTGCACCGCTGATGACGAAGCGAACCTCGTTGCACAGACAGCTTCCGGTGGTCATGGCAGTATCCTTGCCTTGCGGACGGTTGGGTTTCAGTCTTTTTGGGCCGCGGTCACACTCCACACGCCACTGGCTTCCATCACGGCCTTGCCCTCTACCCGCAGGATACCGCGGGCGAAGATCAGCGATTTGCCCTGGCGCACAATCTCGCCGTCCAGTGTGACGAAGGCCGGCGGTGCTACGGCCGCCAGAAAGTGGCTGTCGAGCTGCACGGTGGAGCAGGGCGCGCGCCCGGCCGCCTCCCACACCAGCAGCGACAAGGCGTGGTCCATGAAGGTCATCAGCACGCCGCCGTGGACGGTGCCCTGGGCGTTGGCGTGCCGTTCATCGAGCTGCACGGCGTAGTGGTAGCCGTCCTCGTCACGACGGGTCCAGAGGGCTTCCAGCGAGGCGGGGATGCCCTTCATTTCCCGGCGTTTCCAGTCGTGGCCGGTGGTCGGGTCGGGGTGGGTGTGTCTGGTCACTGCAGTGCGCTTCCTCTCGATCCGGGTGGAGATCTGCCGGTCACTTGCCGCCTTCTGAGGCCACGGCAAAGCTGTATTTGAGGTGGTCGAGGTGCCCAGTGGGGACTGGCGGGAATTCCAGGGCACCGTCGCGGTCCCGGATGCCCTCGAGATTGGCCGCCACGTCCTCGATGGTCCATTCGGGCCGGTAGACACCCTTGGTCTCGGCCACATAGGCGGCGGCGATGCGACCGGCCATGGAGGCGTACATCTCGCCGGTGACCGAGCAGGATTCGTGGCACAGCCAGCCCACCACCGGCGCCACCAGCTCCGGGCCCATGGGTGGGTACTGGGAGGTATCGAGACCATCGGCCATGCGGGTGACGGCACCGGGCAGGATGATGTTGCTCTTGACGTTGTGCTCGGCGCCCTCGATGGCGGCCACGTTGGACAGGCCGAGCATGCCGGCCTTGGCGACGCTGTAGTTCACCACGCCGGCGTTGCCGTACAGGCCGTTGATGGAGCCGGTCAGCACGATGCGGCCGTAGCCGGCCTTGCACATCTGTTCGAAGGCGGGGCGCACCACATGGAAGGCGCCGCGCAGGTGCACATCCAGCACCGACTCGAAATCCTCGTAGCTGAGTTCCGCCAGACCGCCGCGCCGCACGATGCCGGCGTTGTGGATCACTATGTCGATGCGGCCCCAGGTATCCAGGGCCGTCTGGACGATGGCCTTGCCGCCCTCGGGCGTGGCGACGGAATCGGTGTTGGCGATGGCTTCGCCGCCAGCGGCCTGGATTTCCTGCACCACGGTTTCGGCGGGGCCGGCGTCGGTGCCGTCGCCCTGCATGCTCACGCCGGGGTCATTGACCACTACTCGGGCGCCGCGCTCGGCCAGCAGCAGGGCGTAGGCGCGCCCCAGGCCACGGCCCGCGCCGGTAATGACGGCGACGCGGTCGTCGAATCTCAGTGTTGTCATGCAAATCTCCTGTGATGAAGGACGCGCGGTGTCCGGGCCTGTTCTGTTCACGTTGGCTGATCAGCTCATGACCTCTGCTTGGTTCATGACTGCTGCTTGGTTCACGACTGCTGTTCAGCTAACAATCCCGGCGGCGCGCAATTGTTCAATCTGTTCCGGCGTCAGCGCCAGAACCTCTTTCAGTATGTCGTCGGTGTGTTCGCCGAGTACGGGTGGTGCCGATGGTACCGGCTGCTCGGCGCCCGGGAATTTGATCGGGCGATTGACGATGGGTATTTTGCCCAGTTTGCGGTGTTCTGTCTCGACGACCATCCGCCGCGCCACTGCCTGGGGCTGTGACAGCGCTTCCTGCACGCCGAGAATGGGCGCATGGGGCACCTGATGATGGGTGAAACGCGCCACCAGATCGTCGACGCTGTGCTGTTGCGTGAACCCGCCGACGATGGCGTTGACCTCGTCCCGCGCATCGCGGCGTTTCTCGATGGTGTCGTATCGAGGGTCGGTGAACAGCTCGGGCATCTCCAGCGCCTCGCAGATGCGTGCCCAGAAGCTGTTGGTCAGGCAGGCGACGATGATCGAGCCGTCCTGCGCCGGGAAGGCGCCATAAGGCACCAGGTTGGGATGCTGGGACCCCTGGGGTGTGGGGTCCTGGCCGGTGAAAAAGGGCAGTTGGGCCAGATAGCCCAGCAGGCCGATCATGCCGTCCAGCAGGCTGATATCGATGAGTCGCCCGCGGCCGGTGACGCTGCGCTCGTACAGGGCGGCGAGAATGCCCATGGGGCCGTTGATACCGCCCACCAGGTCGCCCAGCGGGATACCCAGCTTGGTGGGCAGGCCGCCGGGATCGCCGTTGACGCTCATGGCGCCGGACAGGGCCTGCAGCACAATGTCGAAGGAGGGTCGATCGCGCAGCGGACCGTCCATGCCGAACCCGGAGATTGAACAATAGATCAGCCCCGGGTTGATGGCCGACAGTGCCTCGTAACCCAGCCCCAGCCGATCCATCACGCCGGGCCGGTAGTTCTCCACCAGCACATCGCATTTGCCCACCATGTCCTTGACGAGGGCGATGCCTGCTTCGGATTTCAGGTCGACCACGATGCTTTTCTTGCCGCGGTTGATACTGATGAAGTAGTGGCTTTCACCCTCGCGAAAGGGTGGAAAGGCGCGCGTCTCGTCGCCGTTGCCGGGCGGTTCGATCTTGATGACCTCGGCGCCCAGATCGGCGAGCGCCAGCGCCGCCGAGGGGCCGGCGAGCACACGGGTGAAGTCGAGCACCCGGACGCCGTCGAGCGGGCCGGCCCAGGTGGGTTTGTCACTCTCTGCCATAACCTTGCCCTGTGAATTAGGTGTTATCGGGGCCTGATCCGGCGCGAGCCTGCCTGCGCTCTGGCCAGATGCAAAAAAGATGGCTCCCTTCCGGGTAGCCATCCTTGGGTGGTGCGTGTGCGGCGTCGGCCCGAACTCGGAAGTGGTTCGGGCCGGGCCGGGTCAGCCGCGGCTGGGCAGCTCGACGATGGAGTAGCCCTGGGCGGACAGCTCGTCGCGATGGGTCTTGGCGATCTGCTTGATTTCGACCAGGTGCTTGCCGTCTTCCACCCACTTGCGGGTCACGGTACCGTCGATGAAGATCACGTCGCCATCCGGGTTGTGACGGCGGATTTCACACTTGGACTTGCGCAGGAAGCCGTCGTCGCCCATCCAGTTAGTGGCGTGGTGGGTCAGCCAGCTGCAACGCTCGGGGCCGTAGTCGTAGGCGCCGGGTGCGCCGACTTCCAGGGCGAAGGCCTCGTCCCAGTGAACGCGCTCGGGGCAGTCG
>JBJHAZ010000017.1:4839-15276 GCA_050485225.1 Gammaproteobacteria bacterium | reverse complement strand
CCGGCAAGTATCTGCGCGCGGCGCTTCCGCTTCCGGCCAATGGCTTGCAGGGGAATATTCGTTTGAAGGCCACCTTTTGCTATGCCTCTCCGACCGACCCACAGGATGCTATCGCTTACACGCGGGCAGGCTTGGAAGTAGTGTTCAGGCCCAGCGACAAAAAGGTCAAGGAAGGCAAAACCAATGCCGAGACGAAGGGCTTCTTCGACATGAAGAAGTACGCGACAGAGGAGGAGCGCCGCTCTGATATGGGAAAATGGGAGACAGTCCTACATGGTAACAAGTCCATGCGCGGCAGCAGCTTGGACAATCCCGTTTTCGACATTCATTACAATGCGCGTGAGGCAGGCGGCCCGACTACAAATGCTGAGAAAATTCGTTATGCCCTGATTATCACGGTCGAAGCGCCCAAGCACACCGATCTCTATAATGAGATATTGCGCGCTTACGCCAAGATGCTGGTACCCATCCAACCGAAGGTCACATTGCCGGTGCGCTTGTAACAGCAACGCAGGAGACCAGCGTCAATAAAGGATTTATGGGTAAGCGTCCGGCGATCAAGGTGTAATCGCTGGATGCTTACATAAGCAGCGCTGGATCGGTACACTAGCGGTACACTCATCCGTTCTGGTCGCCTTCGAAAAATTACGCTAACCTGTTGTCATGTAAATACTTTTAGCTTTTCTGGCTTACGGTAGATTACCCCTGATTTTGCTGGGCTTGCAGCGTTGCGAGCAAACTCATAATCGATTGGTCGCAGGTTCAAGTCCTGCTGGGCCCACCATTTCGCCTGTCGGCTCGTGCTGAACCCGCAGAACCATTCCAGGCAGCACTGTTACCGCTGCGCGACGCCCGTTAAACCTTCGCTCTGCCCCCCCCCTACTGGCCCGAAAGAATACTCCGAACTCATGGCACCGCAACCGCGGTCGCACTGCCTATCTCGCCTTATCCGGTTTTCCATATCTCGGGAGTAATGGCGACGCTGCCCTCCTGGGTGCTGAACCAGATCTCACCGTCCTGGATCGAGACCTGGACATCCATGGAGCGCGCCGCCATGCCGGCGAGGGCCTCGGTGGCGCTTTCGTCGACAAACAGCACTTGCAGCTTGTTGTGACGCAGCAGCTTGCTGCGGTTTTTCTCCCACCAGATGGGTGCGGTACGAGGTCCGTAGCAGATCACGGTGACCCTGTCGGCGCGGCTGCAACCCTTGCGGATACGGGATTCATCGGGCACACCCAGCTCTATCCAGTGGGTGATACGGTCGGTCAGATCCCGGCTCCACAGGTCCGGCTCGTCGTCGGTGCTGATGCCGCGGGTGAAAGCCAGGCTGTCGTTGGCGAACAGCGCGAACGCCAATAAACGGATCATCAACCGCTCTTCGGTTTCCGAAGGGTGGCAGGCCAGCGTCAGTGAATGGGTCGCATAGTAGTCGCGGTCCATGTCGGCAATGTTCAGGGTCGCCCGGTAGATGGTCGCTTTCAGTGCCATGGGTTACCTCGTTGCCAGTGATGGCCAGCGACAGCGGCCGGAGCCGAGGTCAACCACACCTGCATAACAGCGTTAGAAGACTTCACAAAGCGGAGCATGATAGCCCGCCATTTCGCAGAGGGGTAAGAATCATGAAACAGGTTGGCCTGATAGTCACCGTGGCCTGCGCTCTGCTGGCAAACCCGGCACTGGCGCGCAGTACCACTACCGATGCCGCTATCGGCGGCGGTCTGGGGGGTGCCCTGGGTGCAGCGATCGGCTCGGAGCTGGGCGGCCGCGACGGTGCCATTATCGGCGGCACCATTGGCGCTGCGGCGGGAACGGCCTACGCCACGCGCGATGACGGGCGCTACCGCCAGCAGCGGCACCAGTCCTATCGTTACGACAACCGTTACGATAGCCGCTACGGCCACAACCACTACCGAAGTCGCGCCGGCCACCCCCACGGGTATTTCTGCCCGCCCGGGCAGGCGAAAAAAGGGCGCTGCTGACCGACCGTCGGTCAATCCACCACCGTGACGCGGCTCCAGTCGTCCCCGGCGGCCTCGAGCATCAGGCGGAGGGGGCGACTGGTGTAGCGTACCTCCGGGTCAAACCAGCGCTCGCGCACGCTGCGATGGACACAGGGCTCCACCTCCCGGGTGATTGAGCGACGCATGGCGCGGTAGAAACCCTTGTACTCGTTGTGCTGTTTGGCGCGGTGGTCACCCTCGAGGTCGGCGACAAAGTGCGGCTCAAGCCGCAGCCCCAGGGCCTGTGCCTCACGCGCCATCCAGTCGCCCGCATAATTGCCCAGCCCACGATCCGCGTAACCGCCCCCCACATCCGTGTGAACACCGGCAAACCACACCTGCTTGAGGTCGAGACCCGGCTTGGGTGTCCACAGTGCCGGCTCGAAATCCTGGCGATTCTCGTCAATGGACACGGCGTGTCGTGCATGGCGGATGATGCGGCTCGGCTCGGTGTCGTGGAAGAGGTAGCGATCGGACCCCAGGGTGCCGAGAAACGGTGCCGGAATACCCAGCGCACCCACCGTATCCCAAACACCGACGAATTCGATCTCCGTGACATCGGCGATGGCATGAAGTGCACGGAAACGCGCCGCCTTGTCACTGGTGGGCGATGAGCTTCGAGAGCGTTGGCGGTACAGCTCGTAGGCGTCGGGGATGAGGGCCGCGTGCTGACGCTGCAGGATCCCGCAGTTGCGGATCAGCCCGGCCAGGGAGCGCACCGTGTACGCACCGCGGCTGAAGCCGAACAGGAAGAGTTGATCGCCCCGCTCATAGTTGTGAACAATGAAGCGATAGCAGTCCATGATGTTCTTGTCGATCCCGGCCCCGGTCGCGCCACCCCGGATACGGTCGCCGTCACTACCGATGCCCCAGTCGTAGTAGACCACCTGCTTGTTGCCGTCGGCGTCCTCGGGGGAGAGGCCGCGCGCCAGCCGCATCACATGGGTAGGGTTGTCGCTCTCGGGGGACTGCCAGGTGCCGTCGGCACAGATGACGATGCGTTTCACGCTGCAACCTCCTGTCGTTGTGAACCCACAGTAGAGTACCGCTGGCGGACGCCGTCAACAAATTACAGGCATAAAAAAACGAGGCCCTAAGGCCTCGTTCTGCTCGTGCTCTGAACCCTTGCGGATCAGATGGCAACGATGTTCTCGGCTTGCGGGCCTTTTTTGCCCTGAGTCACGGTGAACTCAACGCGCTGGCCTTCGGCCAGGGTCTTGAAGCCAGAGCCGGTGATGGCGCTGTAGTGGGCAAAAACGTCAGGGCCGTTTTCCTGTGCAATGAAGCCAAAACCCTTGGATTCGTTGAACCATTTTACGGTGCCGGTAGTAGTGGACATATCTGTATCCTGTAACATTCAAAAGTAGTTGACCGCGAGCGGTCGTTGAGCTGGAAATGTTGCGATGACTTATGAAGAACAGGACGAGCAGCTACTGCGGAACGTCGAAATGGCATGCATAAGACAGGACTAACTTTCAAGCAGTTCTCACTCTATAGGGTTCGGCCGCAAAGTCAAACATTATTTTCAACCCGCCGCCGGGCCGGAGGCGGCGGGTCCGGGAGCCTGCCCGTACGTCAGGAGCGCTGGTAGGTACCTACCAGTCGGTTCATCCCCAGCAGGTGGGGCTCCACCTTTTCGAGCAGCTCTGACAGTGTCAGGCCCACCGGCAGGTTCAGTTCCGCATCCAGCGCCAGCACCCAGAAGAAGTAGTGATGCACACCGTGCCCTTCCGGCGGCATGGGGCCGCCATAACCCCGATTGCCGAAATCGTTCACACCCGGCGTACCGGCGTCGTCCCCCTCGGAGAGCGCGTTGGTGCTGCCGGGCAGGTTGTACAGTACCCAGTGAACGAAGCCGTAACTGCCGCGCTGAACCAGGGGCGCGTCCGGGTCGTGGCAGATCACCGCAAAGGCCCGCGTGCCCTCCGGCGCATCACGCCAGGTCAGTGCGGGGGATACATCGTCCCCTTCACCGGTATGCCTCGTGGGAATCGCGCCACCGGACGTGAAAGCGTTGCTCGTCAACTGCATGCTGGAGAGTGCAAAACCCATTGGATATGCTCCTTGTCTGAATTTTCCGGCCACCGGTCGCCGGGCACTTTGTCCGGACCGGATGAACGTGCCATGATCGCCCCGTCATCCCGGCTTTGCAAGGTGGCGACGGCCGAGGCAAACCAACCAATAAGAAACCGCCCGCATCACCCGGAAAGCGCCGCCGCGACGGTCGTCACGGTCCGCATCACGGCACTGCATCCCGGCTCCGGCGGGCACTGGTCACGGAGCAGGCGGGCGCCCCGGCATACGACAGGCCGCGCCCGCCCCTGAAAAGGAAGACCCTACCGCGATGAGCACCCGTCTTTCCACCATGCCGGCTCCTTCCGGGCGATGGAAGCCGATCGACTATTTCATCCCCGAGCAACACCGGCGACTGGACCGGCGCGACCTGCTGTTCAAGGCCCGTGCGGTAGTGGTCGTGAACATCTTTACCTTCCTGACGCTGACGCGGCTGTTTCGGGAGTTGTGGCAGTATATTCCCGAGCTGGGACCACTGATTGTCATGCTGCCGATCATTGTATTGACCGGCTTTCTGGTGCCATTGAACCTCTTCATTTTCAGACGCAACGGATCCTTTGCGACCGCCGCCAACCTCTATGGGCTGGTAGCGACCGTCGCCATTGTCTGCACCATTGTCGTGAGCGGTGGGATGTTCCTGTCCCCGGGGATGACCTGGTGGCCGATACTGGTGATGTACGTCTTCATCATGGGTGGCTGGGCGGTGGCGCTCGGCTGGGCCATGGTGGGGCTGATCATTTTCCTGGCTGGACTGAAATACGAACCGGCGTGGATCATCAATGTCTTTTCGCCCGATTCCTGGCGCGAGGCCTATGTGTCGTCGGTGATTCTGTGCGGCTTTCACCTGATGGCGGCGTTGGGCTTTCTCGAGTTCTGCCAGCGCCAGCTGTTGCGTCGGGTGCAGGTCGAGCGGGACCGGGCGCTGTTTTCGGCGGCCCATGACCCGCTCACCGGGCTGGCCAACCGCAAGGCCTTCCAGCAGCGGGTTGCCCAGATGGCCGAGCACCAGAAGCTGGCTGGCGGCATCGAGGCCGTGCTGATGATCGACCTGGATGGGTTCAAGGAGATCAATGACCGCATCGGCCACAAGGCCGGCGATCAGGTATTGGTGATCATTGGGCGGCGCCTCACGGAGCAGGTGCGACGAAGCGACTTTGCCGCACGGCTGGGCGGCGACGAGTTCGCCGTGCTGCTGTGCGACCTTGCATCACGGGACAACGTTCACGGTATCGCCGCGAAGATCCATGCAGCCATCACGGCTCCCATGACCCTGGAGGACGGCCAGCAGGTCAGTGTCGGCGCCAGCATCGGCATCGCCCTGGACCCTGACGACGGCGAAGACATGGACACCCTGCTGCACCACGCCGACCAAGCCATGTACGAGGCCAAGTCGGGCGGGCATCCCTTCCTGCACTACGCGGATATCTGCGACCGCCTCCCGGCGCGGGCCAGGGGTAACGCGACCTCCTGACCGCAGTTCAGGAAGCGACGCAGTAACGGTTGCGACCGCGGCGCTTGGCTTCGTAGAGCGCTGTATCGGCGCGGTGAATCAGGTCGGCGCCCGGCTCATCCGCTGTTGAGTAGGCCACCCCGATGCTGGCGGAGACGTGCACCACCACACCCGCATCGATGGCCATGGGCATGGACACCTCCTCCACCAGCCGGGCGGCCACCTGCTCCACCGCCGAACGATCAGCGATATCCGACAGCAGCAACACGAACTCATCCCCACCCAGCCGGGCCGGGTAGTCGGTCTTGCGCGAAATCCGGCGCAGCATGTCCGCCACCAACTGCAGCACCCGGTCACCCACCGGATGACCAAAGGTGTCGTTGGCTTCCTTGAAGCGGTCGAGATCCATCATCAGCAGCGCAAAGTGGCTGCCACCGTCGTGCTGATGGCTCACCAGCCGCGCCAGACGGGTCTCGAACCCGGCCCGATTACCGACTCCGGTGAGCGGGTCAGTGACCGCGCGGTGCTCAGCTTCCTGTTGGGCCAGAGTGCGTGCGGTGATGTCGTTGACGACACCCTGATACAGGCCATCGCCCACATCGTTGAGCGTGACGTGCAGCCAGGATCGATCCGGTGAGATGCCCACCGCCAGCTCGGCCTCGGCGGCACGCTGACCGTCGCGACATTGCTGCACCAGGTGGCGCAGCTGCTGCGCCTGCGACGGCAGCAATGTAAACAGATTGAGCGGTTCCTGATCGTCGGGCATATCGGGCGCCAACCGGAAGCTGCGCCGAAAGGCCGGGTTGCACGACGAAATGACACCGTCTTCCCGGATCAGGAAGATACCGGTCTCCGCCTTCTCGAAAATCGTCCGGTAGCGCCGCTCACGCAGCTCCCGCTCATGGCGCAATGCGCGCTCGCTGCCGATGATGTCCACCAGTCGCTCGATCATGCGGTTGACATCCCCCACCAGCAGGCCGAGCTCGTCGTCGGCATTGCGTCGCGGCACCCGTAACCGCTCGCCGCTTTCGACCTTCAATCGGTGCAGGCTGGCGGACACCGTGGCGATGGGGCGGGTGACGAAACGCACTACCACCCAGACAGTGCCGGCCGCCACCATGATCGTCAAAAAGGTCAGCACCAGCGCCACCACCAGCGCGGACCTCAGCACCGTCTGACGCATCAGGGCATGATTGGGCAACAGATAGATAACGCCGACCACCTCATTGACGTCAAAGGGAGATCGGATCGGTCGTTGCAGCACCGCACCATTGAGTGGCAACTCCCGCTCGAGCGTCTCTCGCACATTCTCGTACCCGCTCTGAGCCAGCAGCTGCCGGTCGGCGTAGAGTGCGACCGCCTCGACGATGTCGTTACCCTGCAGCCCCTGCACCACCTCGCGGGCCAGCTCACGATCCGCGAGGAAAGCCGCAATCTGGGCGGTGCTGGCCACGGTGTCGAGCAGCGTGTCGAGCTGCCGCTGCTGACGGTTACCTTCCCCCTGGTAAACAATGCCGAGCGACAGCACCAGCACCATCAGCCCGAGCGCCGAGACCAGCAACAGAATGGCCACGGCGCTGCGGACCGCCAACCGCGTCCTGATGGCCTTCAGCACCGCACACCTCCGGCGGGACACGCAAACGACCGGCGCTCAGGCGGAACTGTCGCACTCCTTGCGACGGACTCGACTCGAGTCATGGTCTCAACTCCTGCAGGCTACCGAGCACAAGCACCCGATCGTCCACATCGCTGCGGCGCAGATAGCCGATGGCGCCACGGTTCGAGGCAACGATATCCAGTATCTCGCCGGTAGAAGCGACCTGACGGGGTGGCGACGCACGACCGGAAAACACCAGCCGCGCCCAGTACGAATTGATTTCCGCAAGGTGCTTGTCGACCAGAATCCGATAGAATTCGCTGCGTTCCTGCGCGAGGTCCAGCGGCAACACGCTGCCACCGGAGGGCAATCGATGGATGCGACCCATATACAGGTTGATCAGGTCGTTGCGAGACAGCAACGCAATGCCGCTGTCGGCGTTGACGATGACCACCAGATCGTTATCACCGATTACCTCGCTCGCCACCGGCATGCCAAGGGCCAGCACCAGACAGCAGATTTGAAAAAGGCGGGCCATCATGGTCAGAACACGAAATCAAGTGTGGTGGAGAAGACGGTGGTGCGGCCACTCCAGTCTGCCGCCGGCTGATTCCACAGCAGTATCTGATTGCCACCGCCAGGCGCCTTGACCCGAACCCGATCCACCTGGAATTTCAGCGCCACGCTCGGCGACAGCGAGAAACGGGCACCGGCGGCGACGGTATACTGGTTGATGTCGTCCCGGCCGGCAAAGACCTCCTCCAGCCCGGGGATGCCCACAAGCCCCGAAGCCGGCGACTGCGCCGAGCTGTCGCTGGTGGCTTCCAGTACCGAGTAGGTGACGTAGGGTGTCCAGCGACCGAAACGGTAGCCGACGCTGACATAGCCGGTGCTCAGATCCGGGTGACTCGCCTCGCTGTCGATGTACGAGTACATCAGCTGGGCCTGCACAGGCCCACGATCGTAGGCGATGCCGGCCGTGTAGAAGTGGAACCGGCTGTCGCGGTTGGCACCGTCCAGCCGCCCCGCCAGTTCGGGCGGCAGAATATCCCGCAGACTCTGCAGCTGCCGGCCGAGTTCGCCCCGCAGTTCGGTGGACAGGGCCAGCCGCGTCATGCCCAGGCGAAACTGCCACGCCGTGGTCTGGTAGTCCAGATAGCCACCGTAAAGCCGGGAGCCGCCGAGATCGGCGTAGGAATCCTTGTTGAGCGGCGCCTTGCTCTCCACCTCGCCGGCAAACAGCTTGGTGGACAGCACGCCATCCCCTACCGGCCTGCGTACCACGGCATCCACCCCGTTGATTTTCGACAGCTGGAGGTGGCCGTAATACTCCACCGGCGGCCGCACCCATAGATACGAGTAACCCACATCCCGCGAGGCGGAGAGGATGTAGACATCCCATCCCAGCCGGCCGGCCCGGATCTCGAGATCCGGCTGAGGCGTGTAACGCAGAAAACCCCAGGCCAGCTCGGGGCGGTAGCTGCCGTCGTAACCGTAGCGGCTGATGAGCTGAACGGTGGCATCGAGGCTATCGAGCAGTTCGGCGTCCAGCTGCAGACCCAGGCGCGAGTCCGCGTCGAAGTTCACCCGGTTACGCACGCCGTCGGGCTGGGTAATGTCACGCAGGAAGCCGGCATCGCCATTGCGACTGTAGGCCATGCCGAGAGTGCCAAAACCCCGAAACGAGAACCGGGTCTCGTCGGCCGCCCAAACGCTCGCAGGCTGACTTATCAGCGCTGCCAGCATTACAAGCACTGCCGAAACGGTGCGGCTCATCCCTCGAACTCCTGCAAACGATGGACGCTTCAGATACGTCCCTTGCTTTCTTATCATTGTTGGCCATCCCGGGGGCAGCGCTCACTCCCTGACCCGTCGCTCCGATGCAGCGTTATCATCGCGAGCGGCTTTTGACGCTACCACCAGGTGACTGTACCACCGAGCTGTCGAAGGCACCGTCACTGTAGGCGGCGACCCGACCGACGGCCCGTACTGACGACCGAACGTGCACGCTTGCGGTGCACATCACCGCCGGATCACCGCGCTGGCTGTGCGCCCGCCCCGAAACGGCCGGAGGCGCCATCGACCTCGGCAATAATGACCACACGCCCGTCCACCGCCGATCTCGGCGCATAACCAATGGCTCCGGGATTGCTGGCGACGATGGTGAGCAATTCCTCGACGGATTCGACCTGGCGGGGTGGCGAGGCGCGACCGGAAAACACCAGACGAGCCCAGTACGCATTGATCTCGGCCAGCCGCTTGTCCACCAGCAGTCGGTAGAAGGTGGCACGGGCGCCGACCAGATCGAGGGGCAGGGCGCTGACTCCCGAGGGCAAGCGATTGAGGCGCCCCATGTACAGGTTGACCACCTCGCTGTGGCTTAGGTGCTCGATGCCGCTCTCGGGATGCGCCACCAGCACCAGCGCAGGATCGTCACCGGCAGCCGCCGGCAGGGGCCAACCCAGCGCCAGCGTGAGCAGCAGAACAGGCCAGACCCGCAGCATCAGAACATGAAATCCAGAGTGGCCGAGAACACGGTGGCTCGCCCGTTCCAGCCGTCTTCCTGGTTGCGCCACAACAGCAGGAATTTGTCGGCATCGCGCACCCTGACGCGATCGACCTGCAGCTTCAGCGCCGCGTTGGCCATGAAGTCATACCGCACCCCTGCGGCCAGAGTGTGCTGCTCAAGCCCGCTCACATCGGCAAAAGCGTCGCTGAAACCGGGCAGCGCCCCGCCCCCGGAGGTCAGCGGCGAGGCCGGCGGGCTGCCGACCGGCCTGACGGCGGCCAGGTAGACATAGGGGGTCCAGCGCTCGATGCGATAACCGAGGCTGACGTAACCGCTACGCATATCGCGATGCTGCGCCGCCCGGGTGTGGGAGTACATCGCCTGCGCCTGCAGGGCACCGGGCGCGTAGGCCGCACCCAGGGTAAAGAAATCGAAGGTGGTATCCAGCGAGGACGCGTCGAGCAACTCCGCCAGCCCGGGGATATCCAGGGCACCCAGCGCCCGCAGTTGTCGTCCGGCTTCGCCACGCAGCTCGGTGCTCAGCTCCAGCCGGGTCAGGCCGAACCGGAACTGCCAGGCCATGGTCTGGAAATCCAGATAACCGCCATACAACCACGAGTCGGAGAGGTCGGAGTAGGAGCGCTTGTCGAGAGGAGTCCGGCTTTTCACTTCGCCGGCAAACAGCTTGCTCGAGAGGACACCCTGTCCCATCGGGCGACGCCAGACCACATCGGCACCATTGAGCTTCGACAGCTGCAGATGGCCGTAGTATTCCACCGGCGGCCGCACCCACAGGTAGGAATAACCC
>JBJHAZ010000017.1:0-4829 GCA_050485225.1 Gammaproteobacteria bacterium | reverse complement strand
CATCGCGTGAATCCGAGAGCATGTAGACGTCCCAGCCCAGTCGACCGGCGCGGATTTCGAGGTCGGGGACGGGGGTGTAGCGCACAAAGCCCCAGGCCAATTCGGGGCGGTAGCTGCCGTCGTAGCGATAACGGGTGACGGCCTGAAAGGTGGCATCCCAGCGCGGCGCCAGAGTCAGGTCCAGCTGCACCCCCAGCCGGGTATCCACGTCCGCACTGAGGCTGTTGCGAACGCCGTCGGGCTGGGTGATATCGCGCAGAAATTCCGCGCCGGCGCTCGGCTGGTAGGCAACGCCCAGGGTGCCGAAACCACGCAGCTTGGCCTTGGGCCCCTCAAAGGCAGCAGACGAGTGGCTCCAGCCGATCATGGGCCAGAGTGCCAGCACGAGCACAACCACCTTCGCCACGCTTCGCGTCATTAAAAAAGCCATTCTGCGGTACCAAAAACGGTGAATTCGGGGTGCCGGCAGCGCCGACCGGTCGGCGCCTAACGAGCCGATCAGGTACGAGCCGCCAGCTCCTGGGGCAACAGCGCCGCGTACACCAGGGCATTCACGGGCGTTGCCACCCCGGCGCGCTGCCCCAGCCTGACCACGGCCCCCAGCTGGGACTCCAGCTCGGAGGGTCGACCGGCCATCACATCCCGCTGCAGCGAGGCGGTGCCGTCTTCCGGCATGCTTTCGAGCGCCCGCCACGTCCTGCCCACGGCGTCTTCGGGCAGATCCACCCCGAGAGCGCGTGCGACTGTATCAGTTTCCAACACCATGGCCTCGATCAACGCCCGCGTCTGCGACAAACGGCGCGTGGTGCCGATGGGTGCGCGACACAACGCGCCGATACCACTCATGGCGCAGATGAACATGAACTTGCTCCACACCGCCACGTGGATGTCGGCCGGTGCGCCGACCCGCACGCCGCGACAGCCGCCAAACACATCGCGCAGGCGCGTTACCCGCTCGCTGGGCTCGTTGTCGTGCTCGCCGAAGAGGATGCCGGGCTCGGCCACGCCGCCGTGGCGGATCACACCGGGGGCCTCCCGCCAGGCGAGGATATTGCACAGGCCCTCCAGCACGGCCGGCGCGCCCAGCTCGGCGGCAAGCGTGCCGTGGGATTCGACGCCATTAAGCAGCGGCAGCACCACGGTGGCCGGCCCCATCATGGGATGCAGCTGGCTGGCTACCTCCGGCAGCTGCCAGCCCTTGACGGCCACCACAATGCAATCCACCACGCCCATCGCCGCGGGGCTGTCGGTCGCCTTGATCGGTGCGATGGTCACGTCGCCGGCAATGCTCGAGACCCGCAGGCCGTGCCTTGCCATGGCCTGGAGGTGTTCGCCCCGGGCAATAAAGGTGACGTCCTCACCCGCCTCGGCCAGTCGCGCGCCAAAATAGCCACCGACACCGCCAACCCCCACCACTGCAAACTTCATCGCCATGCGTCACTCCCATTCATGCGTCACTCCCATTCATGCGTTACGCCATTCATGCTCACGCCATTCAATCGCGGAGGCCAGTATAGGGCGGCGGCATTTTGAGGCCCATGACCGGGCGGCTATAATGCCGGCCCACGCGACGGCCGGACACGGTCGAGAGACAGCAGCGATGCGGGCGACGCCCGCATCCCAACGGAGTTCATCATGGCGCTGAAGAAAGACAAGGCGAAAGTACTGGGCGAGGTCTTCGACGAGGACCGCATTCGCACCTTCCTGGATTTTGAGCCGCCGGAAGGCGTCAGCCGCGACTACCACCTGCTGGAGCGGGCCTACCGCGGCATGAAAGCGGAGAACTTCGACACCTTTCTGAGACTGTTTGTGGCCGCCGGTCACGACATCAACGCCACCAATCCACAGGGCAGGACCTTTCTGTCGGTGATTCGGGATCACCGGCTGTCGGAGGAGTATGTGGAAGCCATGAAGCAGCACGGCGGCCAGTAGGACCGCCGTCTTTTCGCTGCCAACCCTTTTCGCTGACCGTCGGGCGGATCAGGGCCGGTCGATGTGGCCCAGCGCCCGATCGGGGGCGACCCGGTCGCGGACCCGTCGCTTGAGCTCCTTGATATCGGGGAACCCGCCGTCGCGCTGTCGTTCCCAGATCAGCTCGCCGTCGCACTCGATGGCAAAGACACCGCTTTCCTCGGACGGGCACAGCGACACCTCGGCGAGTTCATCCGCGAAGGTGCTCAACAGCTCCTGGGCCATCCAGGCGGAACGCAGCAGCCATTGGCACCTGGGGCAATAGCGAATGCGGATACAGACGCCGGCCACGGCTACTCCCCCCAGCGGGGCAGCAGGTGCTGCTCAATGCCCAGCTGATCAAGGATCCGCGCCACCACAAAGTCCACCAGGTCGTCCAGGGTCTGGGGATTCTGGTAGAAGCCGGGGCTCGCCGGCAGGACGGTGACGCCCAGACGCGCCAGCTTGAGCTGGTTTTCCAGGTGAATGGCCGAGACAGGGGTCTCGCGCGGCACCACGATCAGCTGGCGCCGCTCCTTGATGGCGACATCGGCCGCCCGTTCGATCAGGTTGTTGCTCGCCCCGCTCGCAATGCCCGCGATGGTGCCGCCACTGGCCGGGCAGATCACCATGGAGGCGGGCGAGGAAGACCCCGACGCCACCGGTGAGAACCAGTCGAGCTTGCGACACAACTGGATCTGGCCCGGTTCGGCATCGAAGTTGTCGGTCAGGAAGTCTTCCAGGTCGTCCTCGGCCGGCAGCTCCAGCTCGGTCTCGGTTTCGATCACGATGCGCGCGGCATCGGAAAGCAGGAAATACACCTGGCAGTCGGCCGCGACCAGCGCGTCCAACAGCGCCAGGCCGTAACGGGCACCGGAAGCACCGGTCATGGCCAGGGTAATCTTGCGTCGTTGCATGATGTCGCCCATGAACTCCTTATGACTGTCGCCCGCCCGCAGCGCGCCGGGCGTAGTGGGATTGCAGGCGGGTCACCAGCTGCTGGTGGAAGCCGCCAAAGCCGCCGTTGCTCATGATCACGATATGCCCGCCCTCGGCGGCCTCCGCCAGACAGGCCTCGCACAGGTCGTCGAGGGTGCCCAGCACCCGCGAGCGCTCCGGGTCCGCGGTCACCAACTCGTCCAGTTGCCAGTCGAGACCCGCGGGCTGGTACCAGAGCACGGCGTCCGCCGCCGCAGTGCAATCCACCAGCTGGTCGCGATGCACGCCCATCCGCATGGTATTGGAGCGCGGCTCGATGACCGCCACGATGCGCTCCCCGGCCACCGCACGCCGCAGCCCTTCCAGGGTAGAGCGGATGGCCGTGGGGTGGTGCGCAAAGTCGTCGTAGACACTGACGCCACCGTACTCGGCCAGTCGCTCCATACGCCGCTTCACGCCACGAAAGTCGGTCAGCGCCGCGGCCGCCACCGCCGAGGGCACACCCACGTGCCGGGCCGCCACCAACGCCGCCAGGCCATTGGCGACGTTGTGGTCGCCGGTAAGTCGCCAGCTCACATCGCCTACCGCATGCTGGCCGTGCCAGACCCGAAAGTTGGAGCCGTCCGCCGTCAGCAGCTCGGCGCGCCAGTCACCCCCTTCGCCGACGGTTTCACGGGGCGTCCAGCAGCCCCGCTCCAGTACCGCGGCGAGATGGGCATCGGCACCCGGATGAACAATCAGGCCACAACCGGGAATGGTGCGTACCAGGTGATGGAACTGGGTCTGGATCGCCGCAAGATCGGGAAAAATGTCCGCATGATCGTACTCCAGATTATTCAGGATGGCAGTGCGCGGGCGGTAGTGGACGAACTTGGAACGCTTGTCGAAGAAGGCGCTGTCGTACTCGTCCGCCTCCACCACGAAGAAGGGGCTGTCGCCGAGTCGCGCCGAGACACCGAAGTTGGTGGGCACGCCGCCGATCAGGTACCCCGGCGCCAGGCCCGCGTAGTCCAGAATCCACGCCAGCATACTGCTGGTGGTGGTCTTGCCGTGGGTGCCGGCCACCGCCAGCACCCAGCGGTCGGCCAGCAGGTGATCGCCCAGCCACTGCGGGCCGGAGGTGTAGCGGATGCCGTGCTCGAGCAGATACTCCACGGCCGGGTTGCCCCGCGACAGGGCGTTGCCGACCACCACCAGATCCGGCGGTGGATCGAGTTGCGACGGGTCCCAGCCTTCGATGATGTCGATACCCGCCGCTTCCAGCTGAGTGCTCATGGGGGGGTAGACGTTGGCGTCGCTGCCGGTCACCCGATGGCCGAGGGCCTTGGCCAGCTGGGCCAGGCTGCCCATGAAGGTGCCACAGATACCAAGAATATGGATGTGCATGTTACTCCCTGCAATTCCCTGCAACAGATAATGCGACCGCGGCTTCCGAGCCCGGCCGTCCGGTACGATGCGAGCCACTATTAACGCACAAAGCGACCATGGCGAAAAGCATCCGGACGGGGACGATCCATGATTTTCGACCTCTTTTTGAGTATCATGCGCGCCTGATACACGCCGACCCCGGAATGCCCCAATGTCCATCAAGAACGCCTTCTACGCCCAGTCCGGCGGCGTCACCGCCGTCATCAACGCCAGCGCCTGTGGCGTGATCGAAACCGCACGCCGCCACGGCGATCGTATCGGCACCGTCTATGCCGGCCGCAACGGCATTATCGGTGCGCTGCGCGAAGAATTGATCGACACCAGTGCCGAATCGTCCGAGGCCATCGCCGCGCTGCGCCACACGCCTTCCGGTGCGTTCGGCTCGTGCCGCTACAAGCTCAAGAGCCTGGAGCAGAACCGCCGCGAATACGAGCGTCTGATCGACGTGTTCAGGGCCCACAACATCGGCTACTTCTTCTACAACGGCGGCGGCGACTCCGCCGACACCTGCC
>JBJHAZ010000016.1:0-16405 GCA_050485225.1 Gammaproteobacteria bacterium | reverse complement strand
TACGGCAAGATCGTCACCCGCTCCACCAAGATCAAGGCCCATGACGAGGAAAACACCTGTCACACCGGTGATCTGGTGACCATTGCAGAGACCCGGCCCCTGTCCAGAACCAAAAGCTGGGCCCTGGTAAATATCGTTGAGCGCGCGGCCGAGGTTTGAGCCTCCCTGCTATTAAGTCTGGTCTTGGAGAGTCGAGATGATTCAAACAGAAACCTACCTGGATGTGGCTGACAACAGCGGCGCGCGTCGGGTCATGTGTATCAAAGTGCTGGGCGGCTCCCATCGTCGCTACGCCGGCGTCGGTGACATCATCAAGGTCACTGTCAAGGAAGCGATTCCCCGTGGCAAGGTGAAGAAAGGCCAGGTGATGAGCGCCGTTGTGGTCCGCACCAAGAAGGGCGTGCGTCGCCCGGATGGCAGCCTCATCAAGTTCGACGACAACGCGGCTGTGCTGCTGAACAACAACCTCGCGCCGATCGGCACCCGTATTTTCGGGCCCGTCACCCGCGAGCTGCGCAGCGAGCGTTTCATGAAGATTATTTCTCTCGCACCTGAAGTGCTCTGAGAAGTCCGGAATTAGAGGATCGGGCAATGCGAAAGATTAAACGCGATGACGAAGTGATTGTGATTGCGGGTCGCGACAAGGGCAAGCGAGGCAAGGTCCTGCGCGTCCTCGATGAGAACCGCGTGATCGTTTCCGGTGTTCAGATGATCAAGAAGCACCAGAAACCCAACCCGCAGATGGGTGTGCCCGGCGGCATCATCCAGAAGGAAGCCGCGATCCAGGTTTCCAACGTGGCGCTCTTCAATCCCGAGACCCAGAAGGCCGATCGGGTCGGCTTCAAGGTCCAGGACGACGGCAAGAAAATCCGCGTGTTCAAGTCAACCGGCGCTGCCGTCGACGCATAATTGTCAGAAGGTACCAAAATGGCAAGGCTGAAAGAACTGTACAACAGTGAACTCGCCCCCAAACTCAAAGAAGAGCTGGGTCTGGCGAATGTGATGGAAGTGCCCCGCATCACCAAGATCACGCTCAACATGGGCGTCGGTGAGGCGCTGGGCGACAAGAAGGCGCTGGAAAATGCAGTCGCCGACCTGACTGCAATTTCCGGTCAGAAGCCGGTCGTCACCCTTGCCAGGAAGTCCATCGCCGGCTTCAAGGTGCGTCAGGGCTGGCCCATCGGCTGCAAGGTCACGCTGCGCAGCGAGCGGATGTACGACTTCCTCGAGAAGCTGATCAGCATCGCCATCCCCCGCATCCGCGATTTTCGTGGCATCAGCCCGAAGTCGTTCGACGGTCGCGGCAACTTTGCCATGGGGGTGAGCGAGCAGATCATTTTCCCCGAGATCGACTACGACAAGGTAGACACGCTGCGTGGCCTGGATATCACCATCACCACCACTGCGCGAACCGACGATGAAGGCCGTGCGCTGCTGCGTGCGTTCAACTTCCCGCTGAAGAACTGAAGGACAGAGACGTGGCCAAGACTTCGATGATCGAGCGCGAGAAAAAGCGCGCCAAAACCGTACAGCGTTATGCCGCCAAGCGAGCAGAACTGAAAGCCCGGATTGTGGACCTGAGCCTCTCTGAAGAAGAGCGCTGGGAAGCCCAGATCCAGCTTCAGAAACTGCCGCGCGACGCCAGCCCGGTGCGCCAGCAGCGTCGCTGCAACCTGACCGGTCGTCCGCACGCTGTTTATCGCAAGTTCGGTCTGTGCCGCAACAAGCTGCGTGAAGCAGCCATGCGCGGCGATGTCCCGGGTCTGGTCAAGTCCAGCTGGTAAGCGTGGATTACGTTAGGAGAAATTTCGAATGAGCATGCAAGATCCACTGGCTGACATGCTGACTCGTATTCGCAATGCCCACTCTCGTGGCCTTGCGGACGTGTCGATGCCGTCATCCACGCTTAAAGTGAACGTCGCCAAGGTTCTCAAGTCCGAGGGCTACATCGCGGACTTTTCGGTGACCGAGGGCGTCAAGCCCCAGCTGAGCATCGTTCTCAAGTACTATCAGGGCAAGCCGGTGATCGCCGAGATCGCTCGCGTGAGCACCCCCGGCCTGCGTCGCTATGCCGGCGCTGGCGAGTTGCCGAAAGTACGCGGCGGCTTGGGTGTGGCCATTGTTTCAACCAGCAAGGGCGTCATGACCGACCGCGCGGCTCGAGAAGCCAACGTCGGTGGCGAAGTCCTTTGCACGGTATTCTAAGGGAAGTATTGACATGTCCCGAGTAGCAAATGATCCGGTAAAGATCCCCAAGGGCGTCGAGGTCAAGCTGGCCGCCGAGGATATCTCCGTCAAGGGTAGCCTGGGCAACCTCTCAACCCGCCTCAACCCTCTGGTCGAGATTTCCCAGGACGGCGAGCAGCTGAAGTTCGGCTATCGCGAGGAAGTCAAGGGCTCCAAGGCGATGGCCGGTACAATGCGCGCCCTCGTCAACAATATGGTCGTGGGTGTCAGCGCCGGCTTCGAGAAGAAGCTGCAGCTCGTGGGTGTGGGCTATCGCGCCCAGGCTCAGGGTGACAAGCTGAACCTGAGCATCGGCTTCTCCCACCCCGTGGTGTATGAGCTGCCCAAGGGCGTCTCTGCGGAGACCCCGAGCCAGACCGAAATCGTGCTGAAAGCGTCGGACAAGCAACTGCTCGGCCAGGTGGCCGCAGAGATTCGTGCATTCCGTCCGCCGGAGCCCTACAAGGGCAAGGGCGTGCGCTATGCCGACGAGCAGGTTCGTCGCAAAGAAGCGAAGAAGAAGTGAGCAGGTGCCGAAGATGAGCGACAAGAAACAATCCCGCCTCCGCCGCGCACGCCGCGCCCGGGGCAAAATCGCGGAACTTGGTGTCAATCGCCTGACGGTACATCGTACCCCGCGCCATATCTATGCGCAGGTGATCGGTGCCGATGGTGGTTCCGTTCTGGCAAGCGCCTCCACTCTGGACGCATCCCTGCGATCCGGTGCCACCGGCAACGTGGATGCAGCGAAGAACGTCGGCGCCCTCATTGCCGAGCGTGCCAAGTCGGCTGGCGTGACCAAGGTTGCGTTCGACCGCAGTGGCTTCCGCTATCACGGCCGCGTCAAGGCTCTGGCCGACGCTGCCCGTGAAGCTGGACTGGAATTCTAAAAGGTTTGGATTATGGCAACTACCGATCAGAAAGACACTGCTAACGAAGGCCTCCAGGAGAAGCTGGTCCAGGTCAATCGTGTCGCCAAAACCGTCAAGGGCGGTCGTATCTTTGCGTTTACCGCGCTGACAGTTGTCGGCGACGGCAACGGCAAGGTAGGATTCGGCCGCGGTAAGGCGCGCGAGGTGCCGCAGGCCATCCAGAAGGCCATGGAGGCGGCTCGTCGGAACATGATTCAGGTGGACCTCAACGGCACCACGATCCAGTACGCGACCCGGGCAAACCATGGTGCGTCCAAGGTCTTCATGCAGCCCGCTTCCGACGGTACCGGCGTTATCGCCGGCGGCGCAATGCGTGCCGTACTCGAGATCGCCGGCGTCCAGAACGTCCTGGCCAAGTGCTACGGATCCACCAACCCGGTCAATGTGGTTCAGGCGACCTTCAAGGCCCTGCAATCCATCTCTTCTCCGGAAGAAGTGGCAGCCAAGCGCGGCAAGACCGTTGAAGAGATTACCGGTTGAGCCGGTAGCCCAACGTAACTGATACGGAAACCACCATGGCAAACGTAAGCAAAATCCGTGTTACGCAGATCAAGAGCACTGCAGGTCGCCTGGCAAGGCACAAGGCCTGTGTTGCCGGCCTCGGTCTGCGCCGCATTGGTCATACCGTCGAGGTAGAGGACACTCCCTCGGTGCGCGGCATGATCAATAAAGTCAGCTATATGGTAAAAGTCGAGGAAGCCTGACCATGCGCCTTAATTCACTGAGCCCGGCTCCCGGGCACAAGCACGCCGAAAAGCGTGTCGGACGCGGTATCGGCAGCGGCCTGGGCAAGACGGCCGGACGTGGCCACAAGGGTCAGAAGTCGCGCTCCGGCGGACGTGTTCGTCCCGGGTTCGAAGGCGGTCAGATGCCGTTGCAGAAGCGGTTGCCGAAATACGGCTTCACGTCCCGCATCGCCCGCACCACTGCTGAGATTCGCCTGTCCGAGATCAACGGCATGGGTGTCGATGTGGTCGATCTGGACGCGCTGCGCAAAGCCGGACTGATCAACAGCTCGATCCTGCGCGCCAAGGTATTCCTGTCGGGTGAAATTACCCGCGCCGTGACGCTCAAGGGTATCGCTGCTACTGCAGGTGCTGCTGCGGCAATCGCTGCTGCCGGCGGCAAAGTCGAGTAATCAAGGACGCCCCATGGCCAAGCCGATGACGCCGTCGATGGGCGGAACGAAAGGACTGGGCGAGCTCTGGGCTCGCCTTCGCTTTTTGTTGCTGGCCATTGTCGTCTACCGAGTAGGAACGCATATCCCGGTGCCGGGGATCAACCCCGATCGCCTGGCCGATCTGTTCACGCAGAATCAAGGGACGATACTCGGCCTGTTCAATATGTTCTCCGGGGGCGCCTTGGAGCGCATGAGTATCCTGGCGCTGGGCATCATGCCCTACATTTCCGCCTCGATCATCATGCAGTTGCTGACCGCCGTGACGCCCTCCCTCGAGCAGTTGAAGAAGGAAGGTGAGTCCGGCCGGCGCAAGATCAACCAGTACACCCGTTACGGAACGGTTTTGCTGGCGATCGTCCAGGGCCTCGGGATGACCGTAGGCCTGGCAGGGCAGGGCTTGGCTTACCAGGTGGACTTCATGTTCTACGTGGTAGCGCTGACCTCTCTGGTGGCGGGGGCCGTGTTCATGATGTGGCTCGGAGAGCAGATCACCGAACGCGGTGTGGGCAACGGTATATCGATGCTCATCTTCGCCGGTATCGTGGCCGGTATGCCCGGTGCCATCGGCCAGGCGCTGGAATCGGCGCGGCAGGGCGAGCTGCACATCATCGGGTTGATGTTCATCGGTATCCTCGCCATGGCGGTGGTGTACTTCGTCGTCTTTATCGAGCGAGGCCAGCGACGTTTGACGGTGAACTACGCGCAGAGACAGCAGGGTCGCAAGGCCTATTCGGCTCAGAGCAGCCATTTGCCGCTCAAGGTGAACATGGCGGGTGTGATCCCGGCGATCTTTGCCAGCAGTCTGCTGCTGTTCCCGGCTTCCATCGCCCAATGGTTCGGGCAGGGCGCGGGCACGCCGGACTGGCTGCAGGAGGCTGCGCTGTTTCTCGGCCCGGGCCAGCCGCTGCACGTGCTGCTTTTCTCGGCGTTGATCATTTTCTTCTGCTTCTTCTACACGGCGTTGATGTTCAACCCCAAGGAAGTGGCCGACAACCTGAAGAAGGGTGGCGCCTACCTGCCGGGCATCCGGCCCGGTGACCAGACCGCCCGGTATATCGACGGCGTGCTGACCCGGTTGACCCTGGTGGGCTCGGTCTATATGGCTGCAGTCTGTCTGATGCCGCAGTTCCTGACGGTTTACTTCAACGTACCGTTCTATCTCGGCGGAACGTCGCTGTTGATTGCGGTAGTGGTAACCATGGACTTTATGGCCCAGGTCCAGTCGCATCTGATGTCTCATCAGTACGACTCGATCATGAAAAAGTCGAATCTCAAAGGCTACGGCGGGCGCAACCGCTGATTTTTACCGAGGTGATAGCATGAAAGTACGTGCGTCTGTAAAGAAAGTATGTCGTAACTGCAAGGTTGTGCGTCGCAAGGGCAGTGTCCGAGTGATCTGCAGCGCCGAGCCGCGACACAAACAGCGCCAGGGTTAATTCCCTGTTGATTTTTCGGGCAGCAGGCGCTATTCTTCTGCGCCCTTTCAGCCGGCGCGCCTGTCGGCGCCGCATGAATCGGAAATTTTGAACTGGAGTGAGATGAATGGCACGTATCGCAGGTGTCAACATACCGGATAACAAGCACGCCGTGGTTTCTCTGACCTACGTGTTTGGCATTGGTCGCACCACCGCGAAGCAGATTTGCTCGCAGCTGGGCATCGCCGAGGACACGAAGATTTCGAGCCTGTCCGAGGCCGAGCTCGACCAGATCCGTGATGTCGTCGGCAAGATCACCGTCGAAGGTGACCTGCGACGCGAAGTCAACATGAACATCAAGCGGCTGATGGATCTCGGCTGCTACCGTGGGCTGCGTCATCGTCGCGGTCTTCCGGTCCGCGGTCAGCGCACGAAAACCAATGCGCGCACCCGCAAGGGTCCGCCCAAGCCGATCAAGCGCTGATCCGGCTCGTATTCAACCAGATTGATTTAGGATTCAGGTCATATGGCAAAGTCTGCAAGCAAATCTGCTCCGCGGAAAAAGGTCAAGAAGACGGTTGTTGACGGCATTGCCCACGTGCATGCCTCCTTCAACAACACGATCATCACCATTACCGATCGCCAGGGCAATACCCTGAGCTGGGCAACCTCCGGCGGATCCGGTTTCCGTGGCTCGCGCAAGAGTACGCCTTTTGCTGCGCAGGTTGCCGCCGAGCGTGCCGGGGTGGCTGCTCAGGAATACGGTCTCAAGAATCTTGACGTGGAAGTCAAGGGCCCGGGGCCGGGCCGCGAGTCTGCCGTCCGTGCTCTCAACAACGCGGGCTTCAAGATTACCAACATCACCGACGTGACGCCGATCCCGCACAACGGATGCCGTCCGCCGAAAAAACGTCGCGTGTAAGAGACAAGGGTATAAGACATGGCAAGATACATTGGCCCCACCTGCAAGCTGTCCCGTCGCGAGGGTACCGACCTGTTCCTGAAGAGCGGTGTGCGTCCGCTCGAGTCCAAGTGCCGCTCCGAGAGCGCGCCTGGCCAGCACGGCCAGCGTCGTACCCGTCTGTCCGACTACGGCGTGCAGTTGCGCGAGAAGCAGAAGGTCCGCCGTCTGTATGGCGTGCTCGAGAAACAGTTCCGCAACTACTACAAGGCGGCCGCCAAGCGTAAAGGCGCGACCGGTGAGAATCTGCTCGCCATTCTTGAGCGTCGCCTCGACAACGTGGTCTACCGTATGGGCTTCGGCTCTACCCGTGCCGAGTCGCGCCAGCTGGTTGCCCACAGCAGCATTCTGGTCAATGGCAAGAAGGTCAACATTCCTTCCTACCAGGTGGAAGCCGGCGACGTGATCTCGATCCGTGAGCGGTGCCGCAACCAGCTCCGCATCCAGTCTGCACTCGGCCTCGCCGCGCAGCGTGGCAGCGTCGAGTGGGTTGAGGTTGACGCCAACAAGATGGAAGGCGTATTCAAGCGCATTCCTGACCGTATCGATCTGCCTGCCGACATCAACGAAAACCTGATTGTCGAGCTGTACTCCAAGTAAACGCTTGCTTGGCAGCACAATTTACCGGCCCCTGGCGAACATACAGGTAACAAGATGCAGACATCACCGAACGAGTTTCTCACGCCCAGCACCATTGATGTTACCGAGATCGGCCCGAACCATGCGAAGGTCGTACTCGAGCCGCTGGAGCGTGGCTTCGGGCATACTCTGGGTAACGCGTTGCGTCGCATCCTGCTGTCCTCCATGGCAGGCGCTGCGATCGTCGAGGCGGAGATCGAAGGCGTGTTGCACGAGTACGCTTCCATCGAGGGCGTGCAGGAAGATGTGGTCGATATTCTGCTCAATCTGAAGGGCGTTGCCGCCACGTTGCAAGGTCGTGACGAAACAACCCTCGAATTGAACGCCAAGGGACCCGGTGTGGTCACCGCCGGTGATATCAGCGTCGACAACAACGTGGAGATCGCCAACCCGGATCACCACATTGCCACTATCAATACCGATCGCGAGCTGAAGATGAAGCTCCGGATTGCTCGCGGTCGGGGCTATCAGCCTGCAGACAGTCGCGACCAGGACGAGGAGACCCGTTCCATCGGTCGGCTGCAGCTCGACGCATCCTTCAGCCCGATCCGTCGCGTGTCCTATGTAGTGGAGAGCGCCCGCGTAGAGCAGCGCACTGACCTGGACAAGCTGGTACTCGAACTGTCCACCAATGGCACCATTGATCCCGAAGAGGCCATTCGTCGCGCCGCAACCATTCTCCAGCAGCAGCTGGCGGTGTTTGTCGACCTCGAGAGTGACCTGCAGGTGGAGGCCGAGGAGCGCGAGGAAGAGATCGATCCGATCCTGCTGCGCCCGGTGGATGACCTGGAGCTGACTGTCCGATCCGCCAACTGTCTGAAGGCGGAGAGCATCTACTACATCGGTGACCTGATTCAGCGCACCGAAGTGGAACTGCTCAAGACACCGAACCTCGGCAAGAAATCACTTACCGAGATCAAGGATGTACTGGCTTCTCGCGGGCTGTCCCTGGGCATGCGCCTTGAGAACTGGCCGCCAGCAAGCCTGAAGAAGGCTGAAAAGGCCTGAGTCGACCGGCGTTAGAACGACCGATATTCAGAGAAACGTATCAAGGAATATAGCCATGCGTCATCGTCACAGTGGCCGCAAACTGAACCGCAACAGCTCGCACCGTAAAGCCATGTTCCGTAACATGGCCGCATCCCTGGTCGAGCATGAATTGATCAGGACAACCCTGCCGAAAGCGAAAGAGCTTCGTCGTGTGGCCGAACCGCTGATCACGCTCGCCAAGAGCGACAGCGTCGCCAACCGTCGTCTCGCGTTCGATCGCCTGCGTAGCAAGGAAGCGGTCGGCAAGCTGTTCAATGAGCTGGGCCCCCGTTTTCAGGGCCGTCCCGGCGGTTACCTCCGCATCATGAAGTGCGGCTTCCGCGCCGGTGACAAGGCGCCGATGGCCTACGTGGAACTGGTGGATCGTCCCGCCGGTGAAGCAGCCGTCGATGTCGAGGAAACCGCAGCCGAGTAATCCCGGTCAGCCGTACCCTTGCGAAAGAACGCCGGATTTTTCCGGCGTTTTTTCGTTATGGCGGGCAGGGCTGAGCACCTGCCGAGCGGGGCGCCCAAGGCGGGCGCCACGTCGGTTCACGGCCGCGTCATGCGGAGGGGTATCACCCAACGGTCGTATTCCTCCGCCGACACGGCGCCCGAGTCAATGGCGGCGTCTCGCAACGTGGCGCCGTCACGCATGGCGCTGTAGGCAATCTCGGCGGCTCGATCGTACCCGATGTGGGGCACGAGCGCGGTCACCAGCATCAGGTTGTCCGCGAGGTGTGCTTCGATACGCGTCCGGTCGGGGACCATTCCCTGTGCACAGAATCGATCAAAATGGGTGCAGCCTTCGGCAAGCAGTGTGATGCTTTCGAGCAGGTTGTGGACAATCACCGGTTTGAACACGTTGAGCTGAAAGTGTCCCTGGCTGGCTGCGAAGGCCACGGTCGCGTCGTTGCCAATGACCTGGCTGCAGACCATGGTGAGGGCCTCGCACTGGGTAGGGTTTACCTTGCCGGGCATGATGGATGAGCCGGGTTCGTTGGCAGGCAGAGTCAGCTCGCCGATGCCGCACCTCGGCCCGCTGGCAAGCCAGCGTATGTCATTGGCCACTTTAAACAGCGCGCCGGCGAGATTGCGCAAGGCCGCAGAGTGCAGCGCCAGCGCATCGTGGGCGGCCAGGGCGCTGAAGCGATTGGCCGCCGTCGTGAAGGCGTGCCCGGTTTCCTGCTCGAGTATCTGTGCGACCCGTCCGCCGAACGTCGGGTGGGTATTGAGCCCCGTGCCTACCGCGGTCCCTCCGATGGCGAGGGGCAGCAACCCGTCGGTGGCATGGCTGACCGCCCGCAAGGCGGTATTGATCTGGTCGGCCCAGGCGCCCACTTCCTGACCCAGCGTAAGCGGCGCGGCATCCTGAAGATGGGTACGCCCGGTCTTGACGATGTCGGCCCAGGTGTCGGCATGACCGCTGAATGTGTCGACCAGCGCGGCGACGGCCGGTACCAGCTCAAGGTGCGTCTGCTCGACCACCGCCAGGTGCATGGCGGTGGGAAACACGTCGTTGGAGGATTGCCCCAGATTGACATGGTCGTTGGGGTGAACGGGCTGCTTGCTTCCGAGATCCTTACCGGCGCGCTGGTTGGCGCGATTGGCGATCACCTCATTGGCGTTCATGTTGCTCTGGGTGCCGGACCCGGTCTGAAAGACCATGAGCGGAAAATGCTGATCGAGCTGACCGTCCACCACTTCACGGGCAGCGGCGGTGATCAGTTCCGCCCGCTCGCGGTCGAGCGCGCCAAGGTCGGCATTGGCGGTGGCCGCGGCGAGCTTCACCAGCCCCAACGCGCGAATCATCGGTCTCGACCAGACGAAGCGCTGCCCGCCGGTCGCGAAGTTTTGCAGTGATCGCTGTGTCTGCGCGCCCCAGTAGCGGTCGGCGGGCACCGCGATGTCACCCATGGTGTCCTGTTCGATACGGGTTTTCATCCGCCTCACCTTCAAATCCGATTGCTGCTCTCAGGATAGCGCGGATCCCCGGGGTGTGACAGTCGAGCACCTTGACACTGCAGGGACACGAGGATCAGCAGGTACAGTGATGAAACTCGCGCGTTTCCAGGCACATCAGCCGCATCCGGCCACCCCAGACACAGCCGGTATCGAGCGGGTACAGCCCCGGTCCGCAGTGGCGTCCCTCGAGTGCGGCCCAGTGGCCAAAGATGATGCGTTCATCGTTACCGGGACAATCGCGGAAGGAGAACCAGGGGGCCAGGCCGGGTGGGGCGGTGTCGAGTCCCTCCTTGGCGGCGAGGTCGAGCTGTCCGTTCGGCGTGCAGAAGCGCATGCGGGTCAGGTAGTTGGTAATGACCCGCCAGCGTGTCGGCCCCGACAGTTCGGTATGCCAATGGTTCGGGTCGTTGCCGTACATGTTCGCGAAATAGGCGGCGGCGTCCGGGCCGCGCAGAACGGCGGCGACCTCATCGGCATGGCCCTGCGCCTCGGCGATGCTCCACTGGGGCGGGATGCCGGCGTGAACAACAGTGAAGCCCTGGTCGCTGAACATCAGCGGCTGCTGCTGGAGCCAGTGGAGCAGAATGTCGCTGTCTCGCGCCTGCAGAATGGGCTTGAGGGTGTCCTTGCGATTCAGGGTACGGTGACCATGGGCAACGGCAAGGAGGTGCAGGTCGTGGTTGCCGAGTACGGTTCGAAAGCTGTCGCCCAGCGCGTGGCAGAAGCGCAGCGTCTCGAGCGATTCGGGGCCACGGTTGATCAGGTCGCCGGTCGCCCACAGCGTGTCGCGGGCCGGATCGAAGGCAACCCGGTCGAGCAACCGCCGCAGTGGCTTGAGGCAGCCCTGAATGTCACCGACCGCGTAGATGGTCATTGGACCGGGCCGGCGACGCCGAGGTGGTGGAGCTGGTTGGCGAGCGCCACGAAATCGGCAATGGCCAGGGTTTCCGGGCGTGCCTTGAGGTCGACATCCAGAGCCTCGAGCTGATCGTCAGCCACCCAGTGACGCAGGCTGTTGCGCAGTGTCTTGCGCCGTTGCTGAAAGCAGGTGTTGACCAGTCTGGCGAGCAGCTCCGGTGCCTCGCAGGGCCAGGGCAGTTGACGGTGCGGGGCGAGACGCACCACGGCGGAATCGACCTTGGGAGCCGGGCGGAAACTGTGGGGCGGTACATCGATCAGTGGCGCCACCTGACAGAAATACTGGACCATGATGCCAAGCCGGCCGTAGTGGGGGTCGCCGGGCGCGGCCGCAAGTCGATCCACCACCTCCTTCTGGAGCATGAAGTGCATGTCCTGCAACAGGTGGTGATACTTGAGCAGGTGGAACAGCAGCGGCGTGGAGATGTTGTACGGCAGGTTGCCGACCACACGAAGACTGTGGGGGGTGTCCGTAAAGCGGCTGAAATCGATACGCAGCGCGTCACCCTGGATGATCTCGAGGCCGGGGTAGCGGCTGTGCCAATCCTCGAGACGCGCGGCGAGATCGCGGTCGAGCTCGATCACGGTGAGGGACGGGCAATGCTGGAGCAGCGGCTCGGTCAAGGCGCCCTGGCCGGGCCCGATTTCGATGAGCCGATCCTCGCGCCGGGGCTGAATGGCGGTGACGATACGATCGATGACGCTGCGATCGGTCAGGAAGTTCTGGCCGAAGCGCTTGCGCGCCCGGTGGCGGGTGGGTTGGCTCATGAATGACTCGGTCGACGGCGATGGATCATGCGGGTTGCCTGGGCGATGGCAGCCGCCAGGCTGCCCGTGTCGGCCTGGCCGGTGGCGGCGAGGTCGAGGGCGGTGCCATGATCCACGGAGGTGCGGATGATGGGCAGGCCGAGGGTGATGTTCACGGCGTTGCCGAAACCCTGATACTTCAGCACCGGAAGTCCCTGATCGTGGTACATGGCAAGCACGGCATCGCCCTGGGCGAGGACTTTGGGAGTGAACAGGGTGTCCGCGGGCAAGGGCCCCGTCAGTAGCAGGCCTCGCCGGCGCAGGGCCTCCAGAGTCGGCTCGATCACGTCGAGCTCTTCGCGCCCCAGGTGGCCGCCCTCGCCCGCGTGGGGGTTCAGTCCGCATACGAGGATGCGGGGTTCGCGGAGCCCGAAGCGCTGCCTCAGGTCGTGATCGAGAATGGTGAGCACCTCCTCGAGCAGTGGTTGCGTGATCGCCTCCGGTACCCGGGCGAGTGGGAGGTGGGTGGTGGCGAGCGCGATTCGCAACCGCTCGGTGGCCAGCATCATCACCACGCGGGGGGTGCCGGTCAGCTCGGCCAGGAACTCCGTATGGCCTGAGAAGGGGATGCCGGCCTCGTTGATGACACCCTTGTGTATGGGCGCCGTTACCAGCGCGTCACTGTCGCCGTGCAGGCAGGCGGTGGCTGCCTGTCGCAGGGTTTCGAGGACATAGGGGCCGTTGCGGGCATCGAGGTGGCCGGCGCGCTCCGCGGCGGCCAGCGACACGGGGGCGACCGCGAGCTCGCCACGCTCCAGGGGGCGCGGCGTGCTCTCGGGGGCCCTGAGTGTTAGCGGCAACCCGAGTCGGTGGGCTCGCCGCTGGAGCAGCTCGGGATCGGCGTGGACGACCCATTCGTCGGGTGCGCCCTGCTGACACAGCTGGATCAGGATGTCGGGGCCGATCCCCGCCGGTTCACCGGCGGTCAGCGCTAATCTGCAGGCCATCGAGATTCTTGATTTCGATATAGGCTTCGTCGCGCAATTCCTGCAGCCACACCTGAAGCTCCTCGTCAAACCGTCGTGAGCGCAGCATCTGTTCGGCCTGGTGGCGCATGATTTCACGGCTGAAATCCTGCTCGCGTCGGTCGTCGATGCGCAGGATGTGCCAGCCGAACTGGGAGCGGAAGGCCGGACTGGTCTCGCCCACGTCGGTCTGCTCGATCATGGCCTCGAACTCGGGCACGAACTGGCCGGGCATGGACCAACCCAGCTCGCCGCCACTGAGTGCCGAGCCGATATCTTCCGAGTATTCACGCGCCAGGGTGGTGAAGTCCTCGCCTTCCTGCAGCCGCGTGCGGATCGCCTCGAGCTGGCGGCGGGTTTCCTCGTCGCTGCGGATTTCGTTCGGTTGCAGCAGGATGTGGCGCACCAGGCTCTGTTCGATGACCTGCCGGCTTTCGCGGCGATCGTAGAGCTTGATCAGGTGGATCCCGGCGTCGCTGCGAATCGGTTCGGCCACATCACCGGGTTCGAGTGTGGTGATGGCGTTGACGAACAGTCCCGGCAGCTGGGCGGCGCGGCGCCAGCCGAGGTCGCCACCCTGGAGGGCGTTCTGGCCGCCGGAGTGGGCGATGGCGAGCTGACGGAAATCGGCGCCCTGGCGGGCCTGGCGGCGAAGCTCCTCGGCGCGGGCGAGGGTTGCCTCCACGTCTTCCCGGCTAACTGCGGAGGACAGGGGCAGCAGGATCTGGCCGACATTGACCTCGGGCGAGGCCCAGAAGCGGCCTTCCTCGGACTCCAGAAAGTTGGTCACGTCCTGTTCGCCGATCTGGATGCGCCGGTTGACCCGGTTTTGCTGAACCCGGGTGATGAGTATCTCGTCGCGCAGTTGCCGGCGCAGTTCGCGCACGCTGACGCCGTCGTTCTGGACCGCCTGCAGGAACTGATCCGGTGCCATGTTCTGCCGTTGCGCCATATCCACGATGGCCTGGTTGATTTCCTCGTCGGTGACACGGACGCCGGCCTGCAGGCCGAGGTTGATCTGCAGGCGCTCCTCGATCAATCGCTCCAGCACCTGGTCGCGGAGTACGTCGTCCGGTGGCGCCTGGGTGCCGGATGCGGCGATGCGGGCCTTGACCGCGTCGATGCGCTCGGACAGCTCGCTGATCAGGACCACGTCGTCGTCGACCACCGCGGCGATGCCTTCGAGCATGGCCGTCTGTGCCTGCGCGGCACTGGCCAGCAGCATCAGGCTGGCCAGCAGGGTGCTAAACAGTGATCTTCGAAGCATAAGGTGCGTATCCGTGGGTCTGTGGGTTTTAGCGGCGCGGCCGGTAGCCGTAGATGCCTTCGCTGAGCAGAGTTTCCAGTGTGTCGCCCAGGCCTGCAAGGCCCTTGAGCTGAATCTGGAAGAAAATACCCTGATCGTACTCCAGTTGGTCGTCGGGAATCAGTCGCGCATCGTCCCGATCGATCCAGCGCCGTGCAATCAGGGCGATGCTCCAGCAACAGCTGTTGTATTCGAGCCCGGCGTAAGTCTCCAGTTCCCGATTGTTGGTGAGATCGTGCTGCCAGCGCCCGATGAGGCTGAAGTTGCTGTCCGTCAGCGGCCAGAAGGCGGACAGCTCGGTCTGGTCGATGTCCCGGTTGCGGGTTTCGCCGCCGATGGTGACCGGCAGCTCCCGATTGTAGCGGTAGCCGGCGTTGAGGATGCGACCGTTGTCGTCGCGGTAGCGCAGGGTCAGGCCGGTCTTGTTGATCTGCTCTTCGCGGGGATCCCACAGCACGTCGGCCTGTACACGCCAGAACCGGCCCAGTCGCAGTGCAGCCTCGGCGGCATAGTCCGACGTGTTGCGGCGCAACTCGTCGTACTGCTCGAGCAACCGGCGGTCAGCGTTGGTGGGCGGCTGGTTGCCCGAGATGGGCAGCAGCGAGGGGTCGCGCAGCACGGCCGGTGTCAGTTGCGGCTCCAGGGTGACTTCCCGGCGATCGAGGTAGAAGATCTGACCGATGCTGGCGCGAAAGCGTTCCTGACCGCTGTCGTTGTCGAGCAGTCGGGTCGTCAGCCCGAGGGTAACCTGGTGGGCATCGCCGATGCGGTCGCCGCCGCTGAAGCGGTCATCGCGGAACAGCTGCTGATAGCTGAAGGTGGTCAGTGCACTGTCGAAGTTGGGCAGGTCGCTCTGATCCTGCTGGTCACTGTACAGGTAGAACAGCCGCGGCTCGAGGGTCTGGGTAAAGTTGCCGAACCATTGGGTGGGGCGCTCGAGGAAAATGCCGGCATCCACGCTGGCCACGGGCACGGTCACGCTCGGGTTGCTGCCGCCCTCGTACCCGGCGGGTGTGCTCAGGTCGTAGTTGATGTGCTTGAGCTTGACGGCCGGATTGACATAGCCCCACATCCAGTTTTTGCGCCACTCGGCGCCGTAGTCGATGCGGGCGCGTTGCCCGGTCACCCGGCCGGGGTCATCGTTCTCGAACTGGGTGACCTGGTGGTTGAGTGTGGTGGCGATCGGCCCCAGCCGATAGCGACCATTGGCAGTCACCCGGGGCATCAGCTGGTATTGCTCGCTGGCGTTGTCGATGATGGTCTGGTACTTGCGGGCCTCGATGTCGAGGTTCCAATGGTTGAGTCGATAGCCGGCCCCCGCCCGCTGCAGCAGGTGGGTCTGGCTGGATATCTCGAGGGTGGCGGCATCGAGATCGCGGAAGAAGTCGTTGTCGCTGACCCGGGTGTAGTCGGCGCGGGTCGACCAGCGCTCGCCGAAGCCGCCGCGGTGATTGAGGCGCACGACACTGCGGTCCTGATCCTGGTAGCGGGCGACTCCGGTGGATGGGTCGATGTCCTGGTCGCGGGCACCGCCGGCGTCGTCGCGCAGGTAGCCGCCGCTGAACTCGGTACTGGAGCGGCGCGACAGGTGGCGGGCCTCCAACTCCAGCATGGTGCCGCGCTCGCTCAGATAACGCGGCGTAATGGTGGCGTCATAGTTGGGTGCGAGGTTCAGGTAGATCGGTACCGCGATGTCGATGCCGTTGGTTTCGCTCACCTGCCAGGAGGGGAACAGGATACCGGTGGTACGGCTGTCGTCCAGCGGGAAACGCACCCATGGCAGATAGACGACCGGCACGTCCTTGACTTCCAATCGGACGTGCCGGCCGGTGCCCCAGCCCGCTTCGGTATCCAGGTCGAGCTCGGCCGACTTGAGCTGCCAGGCATTGTTGCCGGGTTCGCAGGTGGTGTAGGTGGCGTCGTCCACGTAGATCATGCCGTCGTCGTCGCGCTGAATCCGCGAGGCGGTGCCGCGCACCCCGGAGTTGTGCATGACGAAGGTGGCGTTGTTGGTGGTCACCCGGTTGCGGTCGATGTCCGCGTGGGCGCGCTCGCTCAGCAT
>JBJHAZ010000015.1:321-16477 GCA_050485225.1 Gammaproteobacteria bacterium | reverse complement strand
CTCCGGCACTGGATCTGCTCGACGATGCGGTGGATCTCTATGTGCTGGAGCTGTCGAGCTTCCAGCTGGAAACCTGCCTCGACCTGCGCGCCGAGGTCGCCTGCGTGCTGAACCTGTCGCCGGATCACATGGATCGCTACGACAGCCTGCAGGCCTACCATCAGGCCAAGCACCGCATTTTCCGTGGCGTGCGCAAGGCCGTATTCAACCGGGCGGACCCACTCTCCCGCCCGTTGCTGCCGGAAACCGTGCCCCAGTGGAGCTTCGGTCTCGACAAGCCGGACTTTCGCGGCTTCGGCGTGGCTGCCCGGGAAGCGGATGACACTGGGGAGAGCGATCTCTGGATCTGGCGCGAATTCACGCCCCTGCTGCCCGTGGCCGAGGTGGCCATGCGCGGCCGGCACAATCTGGCCAATGCGCTGGCGGCACTGGCGCTCGGCGATCTTGCGGGCCTGCCCATGCCGGCGATGCTGGAGGCGCTGCGCCGATTCCCGGGCCTACCCCATCGCTGCGAGCTGGTGGCCGAGTCGGCCGGTGTGGCCTGGGTCAATGATTCCAAGGCCACCAATGTGGGTGCGACGCTGGCCGCGATCGAGGGGCTCGGCTCGGGGCGGAATCTGGTGCTGATCGCCGGAGGGCAGGGCAAGGGCGGTGATTTCTCGCCGTTGCGGCCGGCGGTGCAGGCGCACGTACGTGCGTTGGTGCTGCTGGGTGAGGACGCGCCACTCATCGAAGCCGCACTGGCCGGAGCCACTCCGGCTCACGCCGCCACCAGCATGGCCGATGCGGTGGCCATCGCAGCGGATCTGGCTCGACCGGGCGACACGGTGCTGCTGTCGCCGGCCTGCGCGAGCTTCGACATGTTCAGCGGTTTCGAGGATCGCGGCCGACAGTTTGCCGCAGCGGTGCGGGAGGTGGCCTCGTGACAGCGGCGACGCTCCAGATTCTCGCGCCGGGCCAGAGCTGGCGCGATATTTTCCGGCCGTTTCAGCCCGGTTATGACCGCTGGCTGGCGCTGTCGGTGCTGGCGCTGGTCAGTATCGGCGTGGTGATGGTGGCCTCCGCCTCGGTGTCGATTGCCGCGGTGAACTACGGCGATCCCCTCTATTTCCTGAAACGTCACCTGTTCTACCTGGTGCTCGGTGCGATCGTTGCGGTGACTGTTATCGGCTTCCCGTCCCACCTGTGGTATCGGCTCGCGCCGCTGCTGCTGGTGGGTGCGCTGGTACTGCTGGTGGCGGTGCTGATTCCGGGCATCGGGCGGGAGGTCAACGGTGCGCGCCGCTGGCTGGTCATCGGCCCTTTCACCCTGCAGGCCTCCGAGGTCGCCAAGTTCAGCATGCTGGTGTTCATGGCCGGCTACCTGCATCGCCATCACATGGATCTCCGCCAGCGTCCCGGGGCCGTGCTGGTGCCCCTCTCGATTCTGGGCATCGTCGGCGCTCTGCTGTTGGCGGAGCCGGATTTCGGCTCCGCGGTGGTGATTGGCGCCACCGTGATGGGCATGCTGTTCATCGCTGGCGCCCAGCTGTGGCTGTTCGGCCTGCTGTTGGTGGGAACGGGATCGCTGGCAGCTGTGCTTGCCATCGCGTCGCCCTACCGCATGCAGCGCCTGGCCACCTTCGTGGACCCGTGGGCCGACCAGTTCAACAGCGGTTATCAGCTGACCCAGTCGCTGATCGCCTTCGGCCGTGGTGAATGGTTCGGTGTCGGGCTCGGCAACAGCGTTCAGAAGCTGTTCTACCTGCCCGAGGCACACACGGATTTCGTATTCGCCATCTACGCCGAGGAGTTCGGTCTGCTGGGCGTCCTGCTGCTCACGGCGCTGTTTGTGGTGATGGTGGCGCGCATCGTGCGCATCGCGCGGCTCGCGGCCCGTCGCCAGTGGTGGTACGGCGCCTATCTCGCCTTCGGTGTGGCCATCCTGATGGCCGGCCAGGCGTTCATCAATGTCGGGGTAACGTCCGGGCTGCTCCCCACCAAGGGGCTGACCCTGCCGTTCATCAGTTACGGCGGCAGCAGCCTGTTGGCCAGTTGCGCGCTGGTGGCGGCGGTGCTGCGGGTGGGCATGGAGCTCGAGAACCCGAACCGGCCCACCGTGGTGGCGACCACGCCGGCCAGCTCGGCCCCCCTATCGGATTCGGAGGTACCTGCATGAGCGCCAACCGGCACATCGTCATCATGGCCGGCGGCACGGGTGGCCATGTGTTTCCCGCCCTGTCGGTGGCGCGTGAACTGCGCGAGCGCGATGTCAGCGTCAGCTGGCTGGGTACCCGTCGCGGTATCGAGAGCCGCCTTGTGCCTGCGGCGGGTTTGCCCATCAATTACGTGCGCGTGAGCGGGGTGCGCGGCAAGGGGCTGGGCGACAAGCTGGCCGCCCCCATCCAGCTGCTGCGCGCGCTCTGGGAGTCGCTGGCGATCCTGCGCCGTGAACGGCCTGACGCGGTGCTGGGCATGGGCGGCTTTGCCTCGGGTCCCGGTGGCCTCGCCGCACGCCTGCTCGGCATTCCCGTGGTGATCCACGAGCAGAACGCCGTGGCCGGCACCACCAACCGGCTGCTTGCCAAATGGGCGCGACGAATCATGCAGGCGTTTCCCGATACGCTGCCCGGCGGCGAGTGGTGCGGCAACCCGGTGCGCCCCGAGATCTCCGACCTGGCGCCGCCCGGTGAGCGCATGGCGGCGCGCATCAAGCGTGGCGACCGCCCCCATCTGCTGGTGCTGGGTGGCAGCCTCGGCGCCCGGGTGATCAACCAGGTATTGCCGCAGGCACTGTCATTGCTGCCGGCTGACGTGAAGCCGGAGGTGGTTCACCAGTGCGGGCAAGCCCACGTGGAGGACACGCGAGAGGAGTATCACGCCCGCGGCGTGCACGCTTTTGTGGAGCCCTTCATCGAAGACATGGGTGGTGCCTATGAGTGGGCCGATCTGGTGGTGTGTCGCGCCGGCGCGCTGACGGTGGCCGAGCTGGCCGCCGCCGGTGTGGGATCGGTACTGATTCCCTTTCCCCACGCCATCGACGATCACCAGACCCGCAACGGGGACTGGCTTGCGGATCAGGGCGCGGCTCTGGTGGTACAGCAGGCCGGGATTACGCCGGAAAATCTGTCCGAGTTGCTGGCGCTGCTGCTGCGCGACCGGAATCGTTTGCTCGACATGGCTGAAAAGGCCCGCGCCCGCGCGATCACGGACGCGGCCAGCCGGGTTGCCGACGCCTGTCTGGAGGTTTGTGATGACTGAGCCGGTCTACCGTGTGCCGGAAATGCGCCGTATCCGCCGCATCCACTTCGTGGGCATCGGCGGCAGCGGCATGTGCGGCATCGCCGAGGTACTGCTGAACCAGGGCTACGAGATCACCGGCTCGGACCTGCAGGAAAGCGCCAATACCCAGCGCCTCAAATCCCAGGGCGCGATGGTGATGATCGGCCACACGGCCGATAACGTGGCCGGTGCTGATGTGCTGGTGCGCTCGTCGGCAGTGACGGCGGACAACCCGGAGCTGCAGGCGGCGCTCGCCCGCCGGATTCCGGTGGTGGAGCGGGCCGAGATGCTCGCCGAACTGATGCGCTATCGCCACGGCATCGCGGTGGGCGGTACCCATGGCAAGACCACCACCACCAGCCTGATCGCTGCGATTCTCAACGAGGCCGACCGCAACCCCACCTTCGTGATCGGTGGTCTGCTCAAGAGTGCCGGCAGCAATGCCGCGCTGGGCGAAAGTCGCTACCTGGTGGCCGAGGCGGACGAATCCGATGCGTCCTTCCTGCACCTGCAGCCCATGGTGGCGGTGGTCACCAACATCGACGCCGATCACATGGAGACCTACCAGTTCGATTTCGAGCGCCTCAAGCAGACGTTCATCGACTTTCTGCACAACCTGCCCTTCTACGGACTGGCGGTGATGTGCGTCGATGACCCGGTGGTGCGTGAGCTCCTGCCGCGCATCGGCCGGCCGGTACTGACCTACGGCGTGGCCGAGGACGCGGACTACCGCATCCTCGATATCGAGCTTAAGGAGCGGGGCAGCCGCTTTCGGGTCCGTCGTCCCGACGGCCTTGGCGACCTCGAGCTGGCGCTCAACATTCCCGGTCACCACAACGTGCTCAATGCAACCGCCGCCGTGGCCGTCGCCAGCGACGAGGGCGTGGCGAACGAGGCGATCGCGCGCGGGCTGGCCGGTTTCGAGGGGGTCGGCCGGCGTTTCGAGATTTATGGCGAGTATGTGGTAGGCGAGGGCACCGCGATGCTGGTGGACGACTACGGCCACCATCCCCGCGAAGTGGCCGCCACCATCGCCGCCGTGCGCGCCGGGTGGCCGGAGCGACGCCTGGTGATGGTGTTCCAGCCGCACCGCTACAGCCGTACCCGCGATCTCTACGACGACTTCGTCAAGGTGCTCTCCGGTTGCGACCAGCTGGTCATGACCGAGGTGTACAGCGCCGGAGAGAAGGCCATTCCCGGGGCCGACGCCCGCCACCTGTGCGGCAGCATCCGACAGCTCGGACAGCTGGACCCCATCTACGTGGACGGGATCGATCAGGTGCCGGACGTGCTGCGCAACATCGTGCGCGCCGGCGACATCGTCATTACCCAGGGTGCCGGCAGTGTCGGACGGCTGGTCAAGCTGCTGGCCGAGCGCCAGTTGACGGGAGGGTGAAACGGGTGTGCGACGGGTTTCTGCAACAGCGTGACGGAGAACCAGTGCGTGGCTGAGACAGCAATGGATCGGTTTGGCCGTGTGGGGGTGCTGTACGGCGGCACCTCGGCGGAACGCGAGATCTCGCTGAAAAGCGGCGCCGAAGTGGTGCGCGGTCTGCGCGCCGCCGGCGTCGATGTGGTGCCGATGGAAGTGGGCGGGGATGTAGTCGAGCGCCTGCTGGCGGAGCGCCCGGATCGCGTGTTCATTGCCCTGCACGGCCCGGGCGGCGAGGACGGCTGCGTCCAGGGGGTGCTGGAGCTGCTGGGCATTCCCTACACCGGCAGCCGGGTACTGGCCTCGGCGCTGGCGATGGACAAGCTGCGCACCAAGCAGGTGTGGCAGGGCATGGGCTTGCCGACGCCGCGCTTCGCGCTGCTGTCGAGTGACAGCGATTGGGACCGGGTCATGGCCGACCTGGGTGGCCGGGCGATCGTCAAGCCGGCTCACGAGGGGTCGAGCATCGGCATGGGCCAGGCGCGCTCCGGTGAGGAGCTGCGTGCGGCCTGGCAGGCGGCGAGCCGTTACGACGGGCTGGTGCTGGCCGAGGAGTGGATCAGCGGTGGCGAGTTCACCGTGGCGCTGCTGGGCGATGAGGTATTGCCGCCGATCCGGCTGGAAACGGACAACGTGTTCTACGACTTCGAGGCGAAATATCTCTCGAACGAGACGCGTTACCTCTGCCCCTGCGGGCTGCAGCCGGAACGGGAGGCGGCGCTGAAGGCACTGGCACGCCAGGCCTTCGACAGCCTCGGTTGCAGTGGCTGGGGTCGCGTCGATGTGATGCAGCGCGACAGTGGCGAGTTCGAGCTGCTCGAAGTGAATACGGTACCGGGGATGACCGATCACAGCCTGGTGCCCATGGCGGCTCGTGCCGCCGGCCTCGACTTCAGCGCCCTGGTGGTGCGGATTCTGGCCGGCACACTGGCGGCGACCACGCCGGTGCGGGGGGTGGGGTGAAACGCAACCGTTTTCGTGCCGACTCCCGTTACCGCCAGGCTCCGACGAGCCCGGTGCGCGACTGGCGCGGCGTGAAAACGGCTCTGTCACGGACGGTTGTGGTGGCGTTGTTGGGTGTACTGCTGTGGCAGGCGATGCTGCTGTTCCAGCGCTTCGATCAGCCCATCGGTCTGGTGCGGGTGGAGGGCAAGTTTCGCTACAGCGACCCCCAGGCACTGGAGCAGGTGCTCGACCCGCTGACCCGGGACGGGTTTCTGCGGCTCGACCTGGCGGCGATCCGCAGTGCACTGGAGGCGGATCCCTGGGTGGCGTCGGCGCGGGTGTCGCGCCATTGGCCCGATACGCTGGTGATCCGGATCGAGGAGGAAGTGCCCATCGCCCGCTGGGGCGACAGCGGCTTTCTCAACCGCCATGGCGAGGCTCTCGAGATCGGCAGCCACAGTGGGCTGGAGGAACTGCCCCGACTGATGGGTCCGGACGGTGATACCCGACGGGTGATGCAGCAGTACCACGAGGTGAGCGTGCTGCTGCGCCCGACCCGTTTGCGGGTGAGCGAGTTCCGCCGCGATGAACGCGGTGCCTGGCACCTGGGCCTGGAAGGCGGGGTCGAGATCGCCCTGGGTCGGGGCGAGGTGCTCGACAAGGTCCGCCGCTTCCTGGTCGTTTACGACCGGGTACTGCGGGCCCATTTTTCTGAAGTGGTAGCGGTGGATGCCCGCTACTCACAGGGTGTAGCCGTGCGCTGGCGAGCGCCGGAAGGCGCCGGAACCTGACAGCGGGACCAAGCCCACGCAAGTGGACAGCATGAGAGGCAGCAATGGTAAGCAACACTGAAGAACGCATGATCGTCGGACTCGATATCGGCACCTCGAAGGTGGTGGCGATCGTCGGGGTCGTCGGCGCCAACGGCGGACTCGAGATCGTCGGCACCGGCATGCACCCCTCGACGGGCCTCAAGAAGGGCGTGGTGGTCAACATCGAAGCCACTGTCATGTCCATCCAGCGCGCCATCGAGGAGGCAGAGTTGATGGCGGGCTGCCATATCCACTCGGTCTACGCGGGGATTGCCGGCAGCCACATCCGCAGCCTCAACTCCCACGGCATCGTGGCCATCCGGGATCGAGAGGTGAACAGTCAGGATGTGGAGCGGGTCATCGACGCGGCGCGCGCCGTGGCGATTCCCGCCGACCAGGAAATCCTGCACGTGCTGCCCCAGGAATTCATCATCGACAGCCAGGAAGGCGTCAAGGAGCCGCTGGGCATGTCCGGTGTGCGGCTCGAGGCCAAGGTCCACCTGGTGACCGGCGCGGTGAATGCCGCCCAGAACATCAAGAAGTGCATCCGCCGCTGCGGGCTGGAAGTGGACGACGTGATCCTGGAGCAGCTGGCCTCGGCCTACTCGGTGCTCACCGAGGACGAGAAGCAGTTGGGCGTCTGCCTGGTGGACATCGGCGGTGGGACCACCGACATAGCGGTCTTCACCGACGGTGCCATTCGTCACACCGCGGTGATTCCGGTGGCGGGCGATCAGGTAACCAACGACATCGCCATGGCGCTGCGCACGCCCACGCCCCATGCCGAGGAGCTCAAGATCCGCTACGCCTGTGCCCTGGCGCAGCTGGCTGGCCCCGACCAGACCATCAAGGTGCCGAGCGTCGGTGAGCGCGCCGCCCGGGATCTGTCGCGCCAGGCGCTCGCCAATGTGGTCGAGCCCCGCTACGAGGAGCTGTTTTCGCTGATCCAGGCCGAGCTGCGCCGCAGTGGCTTCGAGGACCTGGTGGCCGCGGGAGTCGTGCTGACCGGCGGGACCGCCAAGATGGAGGGTGCCGTCGAGCTGGCCGAAGAGATTTTCCACATGCCGGTGCGCCTCGGTGCGCCGCAGAACGTCAAGGGGCTGTCGGACATCGTCTCCAATCCGATCTATTCCACCGGTGTGGGACTGCTGCTGTATGGCATGCGGCAGCAGGCCCCCGACCCGCGCGGCAATCGCCGCCGGGCCGAGGGCGAGAACTGGCTAGACCGGCTCAAAGGCTGGTTCCAGAGCAGTCTGTAGGGTCACAGGCTGGGTAAATCAAGCAGTGTTTCAACTTGAGGCATCAACCAGAGGTATCAATCATGTTCCAGATCATAGACAGCATTCCTGAGAACGCCGAGATAAAGGTCGTCGGTGTGGGCGGTGGCGGCGGTAATGCCGTGCGTCACATGATCGAGAGCCAGGTCGAGGGGGTGGAGTTCATCTGCGCCAACACCGACGCCCAGGCGCTCAAGGATCTCAACAACACCACCGTGCTGCAGTTGGGCAACGGGCTGACCAAGGGGCTCGGTGCCGGCGCCAACCCCGAGGTGGGTCGCCATGCCGCCATGGAGGATCGCGATCGCATTGCCGAGGTGCTCAAGGGCGCCGACATGGTGTTCATCACCGCCGGCATGGGTGGCGGCACCGGTACCGGTGCGGCGCCGATCTTTGCCGATGTGGCCAAGGATCTCGGCATCCTGACCGTGGCGGTGGTGACCCGTCCCTTCGCCTTCGAGGGTCGCAAGCGCATGACGGTGGCCGAGCAGGGCATTGCCGAGTTGAAGGATCGGGTTGACTCCCTGATCACCATCCCCAACGAGAAGCTGCTGGCTGTGCTCGGCAAGACCACCAGTCTGCTCGACGCCTTCAAGGCCGCCAACGATGTACTGCTCGGTGCGGTACAGGGCATCGCCGACCTGATCATCCGCCCCGGCATGATCAACGTCGACTTCGCCGACGTGCGCACCGTCATGAGCGAGATGGGCATGGCCATGATGGGCACCGGGATCTCCAGTGGCGAGTTCCGTGCCCGCGAGGCTGCCGAAGCGGCGATCCACAGCCCGCTGCTCGAGGACATCAACCTGCAGGGCGCCCGCGGCATTCTGGTCAACATCACCGCCGGCCCCGACCTGTCGCTGGGCGAGTTCGCCGAAGTGGGTGACACTATCGAGGAGTTCGCCTCCGAGAACGCCACCGTGGTGGTGGGTACCGTGATCGATCCGGATCTGGGCGATCAGCTGCGCGTCACCGTGGTGGCGACCGGCATCGGCACTCCGGCGGAGCGTCAGATGCCCACCAAGGTGGTGGACAACACCGTCACCGAGCGTCAGCAGCCTGCGGCACGCCGTGCCAACGGCGATTTCGACGAGCATCTGCTCGACACCCCGGCCGTCAGCCGACGGGCCATGCAGGGTGGCCAGGCGCTGGCCCAGCGTCGCGACCCCCGCCAGGAAAGCCTGCCGTCCGAGGACTTCCTCGACATCCCGGCCTTCCTGCGCCGCCAGGCGGACTGACCGGAACGCGATGCCTCACGACCCGGCAGGGCCCTTCGGGGCCCTGCAAACCGGGTCAGGCGTCTGGTTCCCGGGGCAGGCTTTTGTTACGATTGCGTGCCTGTATACCCGGGCAAGGGCCTTGTGCCGCCTTCGTGGCGAGCGATCCCCCTCTGGTCGGGCGCTTCTCAGCGCAGAGCGGCCTGTGCGCCGTCCCTGTCGCATCAATAGGTAGCCAATGATCAGGCAGAGAACCCTCAAGAACCCCATTCGTGCCACCGGTGTTGGCCTGCACACCGGCGACAAGATCTATCTGACGTTGCGGCCCGCCGAGGCGGGCACCGGCATCGTTTTTCGACGCACCGATCTGAACCCTCCGGTGGATATCGCCGCCACGGCCTTCAACGTGGGCGACACCATGCTGTCCACCACGCTGGTCAATGGCGAGGCGCGGGTATCCACCGTCGAGCACCTGCTTTCCGCCCTCGCGGGCCTCGGCATCGATAACCTGGTGGTGGAGGTGTCTGCCTCCGAGATTCCCATCATGGACGGCAGTGCCGGCCCCTTCGTGTTCCTCGTCCAGTCGGCGGGCATCGTGGAGCAGGACGCACCCAAGGAATTCATCCGCATCCTCAAGCCGGTTACCGTGCGCCATGAGGACAAGTCGGCCACCTTCCGGCCCTACAACGGCTTCCGCATCCTGTTTTCCATTGATTTCGACCTGCCGGTCTTCCAGGGACGCACCCTGAGCGCGGAGGTGGACTTCTCCAGCACTACCTTCGTCAGGGAGGTGAGCCGCGCCCGCACCTTCGGCTTCATGCACGAGATCGAGTACCTGCGCTCCAAGGGCCTGGTACGCGGCGGCAGCATGGACAACGCCATCGTGGTGGACAGCAACACCATCCTCAACCAGGACGGCCTGCGCTACGAGGATGAGTTCGTACGCCACAAGATTCTCGACGCCATCGGGGATCTGTACCTGCTGGGGCACAGCCTGATCGGCGAGTTCGAGGCTTACAAGTCCGGGCACGCGCTCAACAACCAGTTGCTGCGCGCCCTGATGGAGCAGCCCGATGCGTGGGAGAAGGTCACCTTCGAGGCCGGCGATGACCTGTCGCCCATCTCCTACATGAAACCGGCCGTGGTCGCGGGCTGACATGAACGCCTGCGTGCTGGCAACGGACTCCGGCGCGACGGCCCGCGATGCGAGCCGCCATGAGGTCGCCCCGTGGGCACGCCTGGTGCTCTCCCTGCTGCTGCTCGGCGCCCCGGCGCTGGCCGTGGGTGTGGAGGCCGGTCGCGATACGGGCTTTCTCGCCAGTGCCCTCGAACAGCTCCAGCTGGACGCGCAGGCCGCCGGCGACGAGGCGGTTGCCAATGTCGCGGCGGTCAGTACCGCGCCGCAACCCCTCCGGCTTCATCGCTGGCAGCTGACCCTGCGACGGGCTGCCGTGGCCGTCCGGGTGAGCCGCCGCCTGCACCTGATTGGCGAACCCTCGACCTACGCCCATGGACGGGTCATCGATCCCGCCTTCTATCTCCAGCGCACCCCGCGCTGATCCCTGTCCCGCCCTTCGGTATTCGAGCGGTGTGCGCCCGACGGTGAGCGCATGCCGGGGAGTCATATATACCCGCCCGCGCGGGACAGCAACGGATTCAACCTCATGGTCGCAGCACTGTTAAAGAAAATTGTCGGAACCAAGAACGATCGCGAACTGCGCCGCATGCGCAAGATCGTCGCCCGCATCAATGGCTTCGAAGAAGCCATGAAATCCCTCGACGACACCGCCCTGCAGGGCGTCACCCAGCAACTCAAGCAGCGTCATGCCGATGGCGAAAGCCTCGACAGCCTGCTGCCGGAGGCCTTTGCCGCCGTGCGCGAGGCGGCCCAGCGCACCCTCGGCCTGCGGCATTTCGATGTCCAGATGATCGGCGGTATTTCCCTCCACGAAGGCAAGATCGCCGAGATGCGCACCGGTGAAGGCAAGACACTGGTGGCGACATTGGCCATCTACCTGAATGCGCTTGCCGGCGAGGGCGTTCACCTGGTCACGGTGAACGACTACCTGGCCCGCCGGGATGCCCAGTGGATGGGGCCGGTCTACGCCGCTCTGGGACTGAGTGTCGGCGTCATTCAATCCTTTGCCGGGATGGGCGTGGCCAACTCCTTCCTCTACGAACCCGATGCCCAGCCCGACGCGGACAGCTATCGCAATCTGCGCCCGGTGGATCGCCGCGATGCCTACGCCGCCGACATCACCTACGGCACCAACAACGAGTTCGGGTTCGACTACCTGCGCGACAACATGGCGCTGCGGCTCGAGGACAAGGTTCAGCGCAAGCTGTTCTTCGCCATTGTCGACGAGGTCGACTCGATCCTCATCGACGAGGCCCGCACGCCGCTGATCATCTCCGGCGCGGCCCGCGACAGCTCCGAGCTGTATCGTCGCGTCAACGGCATGATCGCGGCGCTGCAGCGCCAGCCGGAAGGCATGGAAGGCGAGGTGACCCCCGGCGATTTTGCCGTGGACGAGAAGCATCGCCAGATCGAACTCAGCGAAACCGGCCACCAGAAGGTGGAGGACATGCTGATCCGCGAGGGGCTGCTGCCCGAGGGCGAGAGCGTCTACCAGGCGGCGAATCTCAACCTGCTCCACCACGTCCACGCGGCGCTCAAGGCACACCACCTGTTCCATCGCGACGTGGAGTACATCGTCCAGAACGATCAGGTGGTGCTGATCGACGAGCACACCGGCCGCACCATGCCCGGCCGTCGGCTCTCCGAGGGTCTGCACCAGGCCATCGAGGCCAAGGAGGGGCTGAAGATCCAGCAGGAGAGCCAGACACTGGCCTCCACTACCTTCCAGAACTACTTCCGCATCTACACCAAGCTGGCGGGCATGACCGGTACCGCCGATACCGAAGCCTACGAGTTCCAGCAGATCTACGGCCTGCAGGTGGTGGTGATCCCCACCAACCGGGCCGTGTCGCGGCGCGACTTCAACGATCTGGTCTACCTGTCCCAGCAGGAAAAGTTCGATGCGGTGATCGAGGCCATCAAGGCGATCAACGCCATGGGGGCGCCCATTCTGGTCGGTACCGCCTCGGTGGAAAACTCCGAGCTGCTGTCGCGCCTGATGCAGCAGGCCAAGGTGCCCCACAACGTACTCAACGCCAAGCACCACGAGCAGGAAGCGCAGATCATTGCCGGCGCCGGTCGGCTGGGCGCGGTGACCGTGGCCACCAACATGGCCGGCCGGGGCACCGACATCCAGTTGCAGCCCTTCAGCTTCGAGGAGCTGCTCGCCCACTGGCAGGCGCACGAGCTGGCACCGCGCACCGCCCATGCCAATGATCCCGAGCTGTTTGCCAAGCTGACCGATTTCTGGGTCGAGAAATACCTCGACGAGAAGCTGCGCGAAAAGCTCGCCAAGGCCGGTATCGAAGAGCGCCGCAAGGCACTGCGCGCCCACTGGGACAGCATCGGCCTGAGCCCGCTGCCCTTCGAGCCGGTGGCCTCGACCGCCGACCTGGGTGGTCTGCATATCGTCGGTACGGAGCGTCACGAGTCCCGTCGTATCGACAATCAGCTGCGCGGCCGTTCCGGCCGGCAGGGCGACCCGGGTGTGTCGCGCTTCTTCCTCTCCATGGAAGACCCGTTGATGCGTCTGTTCGCCTCGGATCGCGTCAAGAACATGATGCGCGCCATCGGCATGCAGCAGGGCGAGGCCATCGAACACCGCATGGTCACCAACGCCATCGAAAAGGCCCAGCGCAAGGTGGAGGGGCGCAACTTCGACATCCGCAAGCAGTTGCTCGAATACGACGATGTGGCCAACGACCAGCGTCAGGTCATCTACCAGCAGCGCAATGAATTGCTGGAGGCGGAGGACATTTCCGACGTTATCGAGAACATCTTCCACGATGTGGCCAACTCGATTGTTTCCCGCTACATCCCGCCCCAGAGCCTGGTGGAGATGTGGGACGTGACGGGCCTCGAGGGTGAGCTGAGCAGCGAATTCGGCCGCGACCTGCCGATTGCCGAGTGGATGGAGGAGGACCGGCGTCTCACCGAAGACGGCATTCGCGACCGGGTCGGCAAGGCGCTGTGGGAATCCTACGAGGCCAAGAGCGAGTCGGTGGGCGCCGACATGCGGGTGATCGAGAAGCAGATCATGCTGCAGGTGCTCGACAACCTGTGGAAGGATCACCTCGCCAGCATGGATGCCCTGCGCCAGGGTATCGGCCTGCGCGCCTACGCCCAGAAAAACCCCAAGCAGGAGTACAAGCGCGAATCCTTCGCCCTGTTCCAGGAACTGCTGGACAACGTCAAGCACGACACGGTGCGCTTCCTGTGCCGCCTCGAGGTGCGCCAGCACAGCGATGTGGAGGACATGGAGCGCCGCCGGCTGGAGGAGCAGCGCCGCCAGGAGATGAACTTCCGGCACGAGGATGCCTCCGGTCTGGCCACCGCCGAGGCTGCGCCACCTGCGGGCGAGGGCGATCCGCGCCGCATCGCCGCCGCCGGGCCGCAGCCCTTTGTGCGCGAGGAAGGCAAGGTTGGCCGCAACGATCCGTGTCCCTGTGGTTCCGGCAAGAAATACAAGCAGTGCCACGGGAAACTGTCCTGAGGCACCGTCGCAACCCCGTCGCGTTTTTGAGGAGCGCCACCGATGGCCGTAGGCCCTGAAACCGTTACCCAGCCCCTGCACCCGGTCGCCGGGGTACGCCTGGCCACCGTCAGTGCCGGGGTCAAGACACCCGGTCGTCGCGATCTGGTGGTGATGGAGCTTGCCCCGGGCAGCCGGGTGGCCGGGGTGTTCACCCGCAACGCCTTCTGCGCCGCACCGGTGCATATCTGCCGTGACCATCTCGCCGCCGGTCAGCCGCGCTGGCTGGTGACCAACACCGGCAACGCCAATGCCGGCACCGGACCGGCCGGCCACGCGGACGCCATGGCGGTGTGCGAGGCGCTGGCGCAGGCCGTGGGCAGCAGCGCATCGGCCGTGCTGCCCTTCTCCACGGGCGTGATCGGTCAACCGTTGCCGGTGCAGCGCATCGTGGCGGCCATTCCCGAGGCGGTGGCGGCGCTGGGTGAGGACGGCTGGCTCGACGCGGCCCACGGCATCATGACCACCGATACCCGTGCCAAGGCCTGGAGTACGCGGGTTGCGCTGGCCGGCCGCAATGTGACCATCACCGGCATCTCCAAGGGCGCGGGCATGATCAAGCCCAACATGGCCACCATGCTCGGCTACGTGGCCACCGACGCGGACATCGCCCAGCCGCTGTTGCAGCAGCTGGTGTCGGAGCTCAATGACGTCAGCTTCAACCGCATCACCGTCGACGGCGACACCTCCACCAACGATTCACTGGTGCTGATCGCCACCGGCTGTGGCGCAGTCCGTTTCGAGACCGGCGCGGAGGAAGGCTTCGCCGCCTTTCGTGACCAACTGGCGGCAGGGTTCCGCTATCTGGCGCAGGCCATCGTGCGGGACGGCGAAGGTGCCACCAAGTTCGTGGAGGTGCAGGTCAATGGCGGCGCCTCGCCGGGGGAATGCACCGCGGTGGCCTTTACGGTGGCCGAATCGCCCCTGATCAAGACCGCGCTGTTTGCCTCGGACCCCAACTGGGGTCGCATTCTGGCCGCGATCGGTCGCGCCGGCGTCGATGGGCTCGACGTTACCGGGGTCGCGGTGTACATCAACGACGTACTGATCGCCGAGCGCGGCGCGGTGGCCGCTGGCTACACCGAGGAGCAGGGTCAAGCCGCCATGGCGCCGGAAGACATCGTGATTCGCATCGAGCTGGGCCGCGGTGACAGCAGCGACCGCGTCTGGACCACCGACCTGTCCCACGAGTACGTGCGCATCAATGCCGAGTACCGGACCTGAGACCCGGGCCGTGAAGCGCATCCACGTGGTGGCCGGCATCATCCTCGACGGCGACGGTCGCATCCTGCTGGCGCGCCGGCCCGAGCATGTGCATCAGGGTGGGCTGTGGGAGTTCCCGGGGGGCAAATGCGAGCCCGGCGAGGCGCCTGCCGCCGCCCTGGAGCGCGAGCTTCTCGAGGAGCTGGGCATTCGCGTCACCCGTTCGCGCCCCTGCCACACGGTGGCGCACGACTACAGCGACAAGCAGGTGCTGCTGGATTTCTGGTGGGTGGAGGGTTTTGCCGGCCAGCCGGTCGGTGCCGAGGGTCAGCAGGTGGAATGGGTGACGCGGGCCGAGCTGAGTCGATACGCGTTCCCGGCTGCCAACGAGTCCGTCGTCACCCTGTTGATGGACGCGGCGTACTGACCGCGTCTGTCTCTCTTCTGGCGGCCCGTCAGCCCATCAATGCCGCGGCCAGTCGTCACCACCCTGCAGTGACTCCGGGTCCACCGGCTCGCCGGGAATGCTGTAAGTCTCGGAAGCCCAGTCGCCGAAATCGATGCGCTTGCAGCGCTCGCTGCAGAACGGGCGGTGGGGGAATTTCTCGTTCCACTGCACGGTCTTCCGGCAGGTGGGGCATTGCAGTTCAAGCGGGTTTGGCACGTCTATCCTGTCAGTTCGTCGGGCCGCTCGGTTTCACCGGGGCGGACGGGTGGCGTTTGGCGTGGGCCCGGGCGAGCACCAGATACTGTTGATGCAGCTCCAGCACACGCTTGTGCAGGGCCTCGAGCGACACGGTGTTGTCGATCACGTCATCGGCGAGCGCCACCCGCTCGCTGCGGGGCATCTGGGCCGCGATGATGGCGCGCACCTGCTCTTCGCTGTTGTCGTCCCGGCTGATGGTGCGGGCCACCTGCACCTCCTCCGGCACATCCACCACCAGCTTGCGGTGAACGTAGTCCTTCTGGGAGGTTTCAAACAGCAGCGGTGTTTCCAGTATCGCATAGGGCGGCGGTGAATGGGCCAGTCGCTCCCGAATCCACTGGCCGATCAACGGGTGAGTGAGCTGCTCCAGCCAGCGCCGCTGATGTTCGTCGGCAAACACGATGCTGCGCAGACGAGCGCGGTCGAGGGTGCCGTCATGGTGGAGGATGTCGGATCCGTAATGCTGCACCACGGCCTGCAGGGCGGGCATACCCGGCTCCATGATCGCGCGCGACGCCACGTCGGCGTCCACCACGTTGACGCCCAGTTGACCGAACAGGCGCCCCACAACACTTTTACCGGCACCGATACCACCGGTCAGGCCGACTGTGAACATGGCGAAGTCCTTTGCGC
>JBJHAZ010000015.1:0-311 GCA_050485225.1 Gammaproteobacteria bacterium | reverse complement strand
GGTGAAGGGAGACCGGCTGGTCTAAAGGGCGCCCATGTAGGCGGCAACGATACCGGGGCCCCAGAGCAGTGCGATCCATCCGGCGGCGGCGAGGTACGGGCCGAAGGCGATCGCCAGCTGGCGATCCCGGCCCAGCAGCAGGATGCCCGCCAGGCCCACGATCGCGCCAACCAGTGAAGCAAGGATAATAATGAGTGGCAGCATTTGCCAGCCGAGCCAGGCGCCCAGCGCGGCCAGCAGCTTGAAGTCGCCGTGCCCCATGCCTTCCTTGCCGGTAAGCAGCCTGAACACCCAGTACACGGACCACAGCA
>JBJHAZ010000014.1:0-16838 GCA_050485225.1 Gammaproteobacteria bacterium | reverse complement strand
AGGCCCGCGAGATACGCGCCGCGCTGCAGCGACGCGGGCTGACCAGCGTCTACCTGTCGGACCGGGACTCGGTGTTCGAATCACTGGAGGCCCACGATCTGCTCACCTGGCTGCGCGCCTGCGCCGAGCCCGAGGACGACCGCCTGGTGCATGCCGCCCTGGGTACCGCCACCCTCGACCTGCCACTGGCTCAGCTCGACCGGCTGCTGCGCGACGAGCTGGCCTGGGAGCGCCTGCAGGAGCGCTTTGCCGAATACCACCAGCGCTGGCGTCGCCAGGGGGTGCTGCCCATGCTGCGCCGGCTGATGCACGATTTCGACGTGCCCGGCCATCACCTGCAATGGGAGGGCGGCCAGCGCACCCTCACCAACCTGCTGCATCTGGCCGAGTGGGCCCAGCAGGCCAGCGACACTCTCGATGGCGAGCAGGCACTCATCCACTCGCTGGCGACCCACATCCACCAACCCTCGGCGGAGGAGCAGGTACTCCGTCTGGAAAGCGATGCCGAGCTGATCCAGGTGGTCACCATCCACAAGTCGAAGGGGCTGGAATACCCGGTGGTGGTGCTGCCCTTTGCCTACGCCTGGCGCGACGCCAGGGGCTCGCAGGCGATCTGGCAGGACAGCGACGGGCCGGTGCTCGAGCTGGCGTCGTCGAAGGCTGCGCCGGACCCCTGGGCCCGATCCGACGAGGAGCGTCTGGGCGAGGATCTGCGCCTGTTCTATGTCGCCCTGACCCGTGCCCGCCACGCCACCTTCATCGGTGCCGCGCCGCTGGCCCCGGGCAACCACGGCAAGGCGCAGATCCACAAGGGGGCCCTCGGCTACCTGCTCGCCGGCGGTGCGCCCATCGACAACGCTGCGGGCCTGCGCGCCGCGCTGGAAGCCGTCGCCCGCGACACCGAGTTCATGACCATTACCCCCGTGCCCGAGATCATCGACAACACACCCTGGCAGCCACCGCCCGCGTCCGGTACGTTCCGACCCGCCCGCGAACCCGGCCATGCGCCCTTCGCGCCGTGGTGGGTGGCCAGCTACTCGGCGCTGCAGACCCATCGCGCCAGCGAGACACCGCCCCTGCCGGACACCGCCCGCGACGAAACCCGTGGCGAGGAGTTCCAGCGACCTGTGGGCGGCGCGCACCGAAGTGGCAATAGCGGGGACGGGAAGAGCAGCGGCGAGACCGGGACGCCCGCGCCGGACAGCATCCACGGCTTTCCCCGTGGACCGGAGCCCGGGACCTTCCTGCACGGCCTGCTGGAATGGGCCGGCCAGCAGGGGTTCGGCCAACTGCTGGCCGCGCCCGACGATCCACTTCGCACCCACTGGCTGCCCCAGATCGAGCGCCGCGCCCAGGCGCGCGGCTGGCAGCAGCACAGCACCCTGCTCGGCCAATGGCTGCACCGCCTGCTGACCACACCGCTGCCGCTCGCCCATACCGACTCCACGCTGACCCTGAGCCGCTTGCAGGGCTACCGGGTGGAGGAGGAGTTCTGGTTTTCCACCCACCGAGTGGACACCCGCGCGCTGGATGCGTTGGTCAGCGCGCACATCCTGCCCGGCCAGCCGCGCCCGGCACTGGACGAGCGCCACCTCAACGGCCTGCTCAAGGGCTTCATCGACCTGGTGGCCCGACAGGATGACCGCTACTACGTCATCGACTGGAAATCCAACTACCTGGGGCCCGATGCGGGGTCCTACACCAGCGACGGGCTGGAGCCGGCCCTGCTCGCCAAGCGCTACGACGTGCAGCTGTCCCTCTACCTGCTGGCACTGCACCGCCACCTGCGCCGCGTGTTGCCCGATTACGACTACGACCGGCACGTGGGCGGCGGCCTGCTCGTGTTTCTGCGCGGGATCGACGCACCGGGCGCCGGGGTGTTTCACGCCGCTCCACCGCTGGCTTTTGTCAGCGCCCTCGATGCCCTGTTCGACGGCCAGCCACTGCCGCCGAACAATCACCTGAACCCACTCGCGGAGACGCACTGACATGGCCCGCGTGAACCCATCGGCTGCCCTCGCCCACCACCCGCTGGACTCCGGCGCCGACCTGCTCGCATTGCTCGACAGCTGGAGCCGGCAGGGCTGGCTGCGTGAACTGGATTACGCTTTGGCGCGGGTGCTGGCCGAGCAGTGCCCCGACGCCGCACCGCTGGCACTGCTGGGCGCCGCGCTGGCCAGCCACCAGACCGCACGCGGCCATCTGCTGCTGGACCTGGAGCGCACGCTGGCCCAGCCCGATCTGGCCATCGCCCTGTCGGAGCGGCCCGGGCAAGATGACCCTGCTCAGGACGATCACCGCCCGCCGACACCGGGCCGACTGCTGGCCGGGGTAACACTCGAGCAATGGACGTACGCCCTGCGCCACTGCGGTTTTGTGGGCGAGGCCAACTCCGGCGGCGACAGCGGCAACCCGCCCGACCCGGCACCGCTGGTACTGAGTGGCAACCACCTCTACCTGCGCCGTTACTGGCGGCACGAGCAGGACATCACCGCAGCCGTCGAGCAACGACTGGCGGCCGATACCCGCCCCGACCCGGGCCACCTGCGACCGCTGCTGGACGCCCTGTTCCCGAACACCATCGACCGTCCGCAGGACACTGCCGCCAAGCCGGACTGGCAGAAGCTCGCCTGCGCACTGGCGGCCGCCTCGGGTTTCGCGGTAATCACCGGCGGGCCGGGCACCGGCAAGACCACCACGGTGATCAAACTGCTGGCCCTGCTGCAGGCACTGGCGTTGACCGGCACCGGGAATCGCGCGCTGCGCATCCGCCTCGCCGCGCCCACCGGCAAGGCCGCAGCGCGCCTCAACGAATCCATTGCGACCCAGGTGGCGCAACTTGAGCTGGCCCAGCTCGATTTGCTCCAGCCCGAGATGGCCGAGGCAGTCCGCGCCGCCATTCCCACCGAGGTGAGCACCCTGCACCGGTTGCTGGGCGCGCGACCCGACAGCCGCCACTTCCGCCACCACCGGGAAAACCCGCTGGCAGTGGACATGGTGGTGGTGGACGAGGCGTCGATGATCGACGTGGACCTGATGGCGGCGCTGCTCGACGCCCTGCCGCCGCAGGCCCGGCTGGTGCTGCTCGGTGACAAGGACCAGCTCGCCTCGGTGGAAGCCGGCGCCGTGCTCGGCAACCTGTGCGCCCGCGCCGACGCCGGCCACTACACCCCGGCCACCCGCGACTGGCTGCAGGCCGCCTGCGGGCAATCCCCCGACCCGTCACTGGTGGATGAGCGGGGCCGTCCTCTCGACCAGGCCATCGCCCGGCTGCGCCACAGCTACCGCTTCGACGCTCACAGCGGTATCGGCCATCTGGCACAGGCCATCAACCGGGGGGATCGAAACGAGGCGCGCCGCCTGCTCGGCGACAACCGATTCGCCGACCTCCACTGGCAGGTACTGGATGGCCCGACGGACCCCAACCTGATACGACTCGCCACCGCGGGGCTGGCCAAAGCAGGAGTGGTCACGGGTGCGGACGCGAACGACCGCCCTGCCCCCGTCGGCCACCACGCGTGGCTGACGGTGATGCACCGCGCACGTCCCGGGCCGGATGCAGATCGGGCAGCGTGGGACCGCTGGGCCGCGGCCGTGCTCGCGGCCCAGGGCCGCTTTCAACTGCTGTGCGCCCTGCGCAACGGCGACTGGGGCGTCGCCGCCCTCAACCGCACCATCGAGCGCGCTCTCGCCGCCGAGGGCCTGATCCAGGCCGACCCGCGCGCCGAGCACGACCACTGGTACGAGGGCCGCCCGGTGCTGATCACCGGCAACGACTACGGGCTGGGACTGATGAACGGCGATGTGGGCGTGGCCCTGACGGTGCCCGTCGATCCGAGCCGCCCCAACGGTGACCGCGCCCTGCGGGTGGCCTTCCCCCGGGGCGACGGCAGCGGCGGCGTGCGGTGGGTACTGCCGGGACGGCTGCGCCACTGCGAAACCGTCTATGCCATGACGGTGCACAAGTCGCAGGGCTCGGAGTTCAGCCACGCCGCACTGGTGCTGCCCGACACCCCGGTGCCGGTAGTAACGCGGGAGCTGATCTACACCGCCGTGTCGCGGGCGCGACACCACTTCTCGCTGCTGCTGAAAAACCCCGGGGTGCTCAACGCCGGTATCGGTACCACCACCGAGCGCGCCAGCGGCCTGTTCGGCAGCCAGGCGTCCTGATCCACGCTCGATTCCTCTGACCCACGCCCGGCCCATCCGTCCGGGGTCGCGGAACGCCTTGCCCGGCTCGCGTAGTGCTGTACTTCGGGAGCGCCGCGCTTTACTCCAGCCGCTGCGCGCCTACACTGACACTGTGCTGCACGGGGCCGCATCCGCTGCCGGACGCAGCCCGAATCGAGAACCCGGGAGTTACCGCCTCATGCCCCATCTGATCGCGCCCAAAGAGGCTGACATCGGCTTTACAGTCAGACGCCTGCTGCCGCGTGGCCGGCTACAGCGGGTCGGGCCCTTCATCTTTTTCGATCACATGGGGCCGGCGCTGTTCAGCCCGGGCACCACCCGGGGGGACGTGCTGCCCCATCCCCACATCGGGCTGGCGACGGTGACCTACCTGTTTTCCGGGGCGCTGATGCACCGCGACAGCATGGGTGTAGTGCAGCGCATCGAGCCCGGCGCCATCAACCTGATGACCGCCGGACGCGGCGTGGTGCACTCGGAGCGCATTCCCGAGGACGTGCGCAGCGGCGAGATGCCCGTCCAGGGCATCCAGATGTGGCTGGCGCTGCCCACCGAACGGGAGGGAGACGCGCCCGATTTTGCCCACTACGAGACAGACCGGTTGCCGGTCTGGTCCGACGAGCAAGCCACGGTGCATGTGCTCATCGGTGAGGCCTGCGGCGAACGGTCGCCGGTGGTGACCGCATCGCCCACCCTGCTGCTCGACATACAGGTCGCGCCCCACGGCCGCTGCCGCCTCACGCTCGAGTCACAGGAGCTCGCCCTTTACCTGGCCTCCGGCGCCGCAAGGATCAATGACGAGCCGCTGCCCTGCCACCACCTGCAGATACGGGATGGCGACTCGGACGCCACGCTCGATATCACGACGGGCGATGAAGCGGCGCGGCTGATCCTGATCGGGGGAGCGCCGCTGCCGGGCGAACGCTTCATCCACTGGAACTTCGTCGCGTCCTCCCGGGAGGCGATCGACCGAGCGCGCAAGGACTGGCAGGCACAGCGCTTTCCCGCCGTACCCGGCGAAACCGAATTCATGCCACTGCCCGACTGAACCCGCATGAGCCCCATCAAGCCCCTGATCACCGCGCTGCTAGCGGCCCTGTCGCTCCCTTCGACCACCGCCGGTACCGCAGCGCCCGCCGCCGGCGAGTATCCGGAAACCTCGGTGTGCGGCGTTGTGCGCGAGCCCATGGCATTCTGGTCCTGGAGCCGGATGGCCGGGCGGTCGAGCCCGGAGGCCGGCGAACGACATGCCAATGCAGAGCGCATCCGCCACGAAACCCGCGACGGGCGAGTGCTTCAGGGATTCAGGCTGAACCGGCTGGACGAACACGGCGACCGCCCGGCCATACTCGTGGCGCAGGGCAACGCCATGCTCGCCGAACACCTGCTCGACGAGCTGCAACACTTCGCCCGGGCGGGTTTCGATGTCTGGGTCTTCGACTATCGCGGCTACGGGGCATCGGACGGCAAACCCCGCTTGCAGGCCATCGTGGGCGATTACCTGGAACTGCACGAACGTGTCAGTGACACCGTCGACCGGCCGCCGCACCTGTACGGCATTTCCTTCGGCGGCATCGTGCTGATGAACGTGATCGGGCGCGGAGCTGACTACGAACGTGGCGTGATTGACGGCAGCCCGGCACGGGCGTCCGCGTTCGGCTGCCCGACGCGCTTTGACCCGGCCGAGCACTTCCCGGTGGAGAACGCCAGCATCCTGGTGATTTCGGGTCATGAAGACAGCGTCGTGCCCCTGCGGCAAACCCGGGAGTTGCTGGAGCTGGCGGAAGAACACGGCGGGCGCGCGGTGGTGCGGGAGGATTTCAACCATCCGTTCATGGACAGGCCGGAGGTTCATGGAGAACGGCGGGCGCTGATCAACGACTTTCTACTCGGTGCGTACCGATAACTCAGACGGCCGGCACAGCAGCACTGCGGACAACACCGTCGTCCCCGGAAAGGGGTACAAACTCGCCGTCCACCAGGGTGTGTTCGGGATGGTCCCGCTTGCGGGAAGCCGGCTCGCCGGCGCTGCGGCCGGCAAACCAGTAAAGGCCGGGTCGGGCCGGCAGTTCCAGCGGTGCAAAGGCGGCACGGGCATCCATGGTTCGCAATCGGGCCCCAATGCCCTCGCTGCCTTCGAGCAGGGCAACCGCGACAGCGTCGCCATTGAGGCCGACCGCCACCAGAATACCGACGTCCTTGAGTACCTTCACATGCCTGACCGGTGCCTCCGCTCAACGACCAGACGGCGCGCCCCCCCCCACGGTCGAGTGGGTGGCGCGCCATCACCGGCGAACACTATTAATATAGAACAATATGTTTGGAGCACAAGTATCTGATGAATCGTAAAGGTTGCCTGAACGAAAAGGCCGTCTAGACGGAATGACGGTCTCGACGCAGCTCGTCGGTGTGGCACGCTGTCGCATCCAGACCTGCGCGGGCCGCCTCCACCAGCAGGCCGAACAGGCGCCGCTGGCGGCGCATGAGAATCAGGAACTCCGGGTGCCATTGCACACCCAGCAGGAATGGGTAGTCGGGATCTTCCACCGCCTGGACGATATCGTCCAGGTCGCGCCCGGCGACCCGCAGGTTGCTGCCCAGGCGATCAATGGCCTGATTGTGCAGGCTGTTGATGCGGCAGCGCGGACAGCGGATCCAGTCGGCCAGCCGGGTTTCCGGCGCCACCAGCAGGGTCTTCAGTGGCAGTACGGTACGGCGATGGGAGGTCTGGTTGCGGTGCGGACGCAGATCCTGGATCAGACTGCCGCCCCGGCAGACGTTCAGCAACTGGGCGCCGCGACAGATCCCCAGCAACGGCAGGCGATGCTCGAGGGCGTGGCGGATCATGGCGCTCTCGAAGGCGTCCCGCTCGCGATCGTAACGCGGCACCACCTCCGGCTCGGCGGCGTAGAGCACCGGCTCCACATCGTGCCCACCCGTGACCACCACGCCGTCAAACCGGTATTGCTCCGGATATTGGCCCGGTCGCATCTGCAGCGGCGTGCCGCCGTACCAGCGTACGGCGGCGGCCACCAGCATACGCGGACCCAGAGCCCCCCGGGCGGGACCGGTGATGGCGATTACCGGTCGAGCCATGCATCGTCCATCTGTCGCGCCCAATCGCCGAACCAGCGCTCGAAGGGCCGTTCGAGAAACTGCTGGTAGGCGGCACAGCAGGCATCCAGTCGATCGCGATCGTAAGCCAGCCACTCCACCTCGACCCAATCGTTCCACGCGACATGCAGACCCCAATCGGACTGGTCGATGTTGCTGTCCGGCAGGCGGTAGTGAAACGTCGGGCGTGGCTTGATCAGTGGGTCGTCGGTGACGCGCGCCACCCGCTCCGGGTCGAGCCAGGCAAACAGCGGCAACAGGTCCAGGGCGCGGTTGCGGGTGGGATTGCGGGCGAGGTAATCATCGATGAGTGCGGCGCGTTCCGGCCAGTAATCGGGGGCCACCACCTGGCGCACATAATCGGCCGGGAAAGGGCTGACGTAGGTGCTGACCTTGCGGGCGAGATCGATGTCGGCGCGCTTGCACAGCCAGTCGTAGCAGCACAGGAAGGCTTTCAGTATCGCCGTAACATGATCGGTGTCGGCGCTGGCAATCTCGGGGTTGAACTGCATGCCGAAGGCATTGATGAAGGCATCGGAGGTACCGCGGGCACCGGCCTGCCGCAACAGGACGATGATATGTTCGAACTCCGGCAGGCGGTCGAGCGGCAGTGGCGGACTCACCAGCTCGACCGGCACCACGTCGTCGGCGAGCCAGGCCAGGGCCTCCTCGGCGGAGGTCGCCATATCGTCGGCAAAACGGCCGGCATCGCGCTGCTGGCGCCCCAGCTCCTTGATGAAGCGGGAGTCCAACTCGACCACCCACTCCCCGGCGGGATCGCCGACCAGCTTGCGCTCGTAGCGACCCGGGGACTCCATCGTGAGTTCAAGGCAGTCGGCCACCTGCCGCGCCACGGCGTCGATGCGAATGTGGTTCATCTCCACCTCGACACCCACCCGGCGCGGCTCGCCCTCATGATTGACCTGCCACGGCGGCGACCGGAGCAGTGATTGGTCATTGGTCAACGGTCGCGGACTCCTGTGGTTGCTCGCGGAAATACACCCAGGCCGTGGCGCCATCCGACAACGGCCGCAGCTCCCTGCGATAGCGTATGCCCAGGCGCTCGTATCTGTCCAGGCGTCGCAGTTCATCGCCCGACACCTCGAAGACCACCCCCGGGGTGCGAACACCCGGCGCGGGCACCAGGTCGAGGCCCTCGCGCCGGTAGCCCTCGATCGACGCCGGGCGGTGCTGCTGCGACTGCCCGGTTACCAGGCGCCTGACCCAGGGGCGCGTCAGCGTGCCGTAGGCGAAGACCTTGTGGGGTCCCTCGTCGAGCAGCAGCGAGGCCTCGGTAAACTCGTAGCCGAAGGGGCTGAGCCATACCCACCAGAACCCGGCCGCCAGCAGGACCGGCAGGGCCAGTCCACCCGCTGCAGCGGCCAGCCATCGGCGCCGCCTCACCATGAGCACACCGCTTCGCGGGCCTCGGCCCAATCGGTCCGGAATCCGGACGGCAACTCGGCCCGCTCGCCTTCCGGCGGGCGAGAGAGCCAGTGGGCCAGGTCCTCGATGACTGCATTACGCCCACTGTAGCGGGTCAGCATGTGGTAGCCATCCGGGTACAGGGCCATGATCTGCCCGGCGGCCGGCTCCCACTGGCGCAGCCACTCGCACACCGGGCGCGGTGGAATGATCTGGTCGTTGTCGCCGTACTGTACCAGCGCCGGCACCGGCAATCGCTCGACGCGGGCTGCTTCGCCCATGAGCAGGGTGACACCGTGGAGCGTATCCACCCGGGCCTGCTTGAGCACCAGCGGGTCCAGCGCCAGCGCCCGCATGATGGCCTCGTCGTCGCTGGGTGAAATGCCGAGGCGGCGCGCCGTATCGCCGGAAAAGGTGCGTTCGGGCATCAGCCGCATGCCGAGCCAGAGGGCGAGGCGCTGGTACCAGGGCATGGTGTCCAGCCCCCAGACGGCCGGCGCCAGCAGAACGACACCGTCGACGGGCAGCTCGGGCGCGCGGTCGAGCGCGAGCATGACCACACCCGCGCCCATGCTCTCGCCCATCAGATAGAGGGGGGATTCCGGGTAGCGTTCATGCAACAAGCGGATCACGGTTGCCAGATCACTGACCAGCGTCTCGGTGCCGGGCCAGATACCCGGCCTGTCGGTGGCGCCGAAGCCGCGCTGGTCGTAGCTGTACAGGGTCATGTCCAGGTTTTCCACCAGCGGTTCGGCCAGGTTGTCGAAGGCGCGGCCGTAGTCGTTGAAACCGTGTACGGCGAGAATCACGGCCTCGGGTGGCGCGGCATCGACGTCGCCGGCGGCTCGCCAGACCCGCAGCGGCAGGCGGTAGCCGTCGACCGCCACGACATGCCCCTCCACCACGTGACCCTCCACCACGCGGTCTTCCACGAGGTGCGGCACCGTGATGGCGGGCCCCATGGTTTGCCAGTGCGCTCGGGCACAACCGGTCAGGCCAACCGACAGCAGCGCCACCGCGAGCAGTGTGCCAGACAGCCTGCAGCAACCTCTCATCACCGGATACCGGACTCCTGATTCGGATGGGCTCGGCCCCATTATGGGCAGACCGCGGCGCGCCTGTCACCCGCTCCTGTCACCGGCGTCCGACGTTTGCGTGCCCGCGTGGTGCTGGCCAAGGCAAACCCCATGAACGACAATAGCGCGCTCGTCCACCCCTCCGGCCACGCCATGAATCTGCTGTTGCTGCACCCCCAGGATTTTGTCGACGAGCACCGAGCGCTGGTTCGCGATCGCCGCCTGCAACACCTGCAGACCGTACACCGTGCCGAGCCGGGGCGCCTGCTGCGGGCGGGGCGGCTGGACGGTGCCGTGGGCACGGTCCGCGTGCTCGCCCTGTCGGACGCGGGGGCGGAGCTGGAGTTCACCCCGGAAATCCCGGCCCCACCCGCGGTGCCGCTGACGCTGGTGCTGGCGCTGCCGCGCCCGAAAATGCTGCGGCGCACGCTTCAGGCGATCACCACCCAGGGCGTCAAGACGATCTACCTCGTCAACAGCTATCGAGTCGAGAAAAGCTACTGGCAGACGCCGTTTCTGGAGCCCGACGCGATCCGTGAACAACTGATCCTCGGTCTGGAGCAGGCCGGCGACACGGCCCTGCCACGGGTCGAGCTGCGCACCCGCTTCAAGCCCTTCGTGGAAGATGAGTTGCCCGCCATTGCCGCCGACAGCCGGGCGCTGGCGGCCCATCCCGGCCCTCACCCCGCCTGCCCGGTGGACCTTCGCCAACCCTGTACGCTGGCCATCGGCCCCGAGGGGGGGTGGATACCCTACGAGGTCGACCTGCTGCAGAGCGCCGCCGGCTTCGAGCCCGTATCCCTCGGTCCGCGCATCCTGCGGGTCGAGACCGCCGTGACCGCCCTGGTGGCGCGCCTCTATCCCTGACGCCCTCCCCGCCGGTGCTCCTGGCTGCCGGTACCAAGGCGCAGGCAGTCAAGAGCACCCCGAAACGGTTGTCTATACTTGCTGCAGCGACATCAAGCGAGGCACGAGCATGTCTTCCCGAAGCTCCCTGACGGTTGGTGCGGCCATGACCGCCGACCCGATCACCATCAACGGCAACGCCCGGTTGAGCGAAGCTGCCCGACTGATGGACGAACGCGGTATCCACCACCTGCCCGTGGTGATCAACGGCGTGGTGGAAAGCATCGTCTCCGACCGCGATATCCGCCGCTTCCTGCTGCCCGGCCACAAACTGTCCCGCGACGAGGAGCCGCTGGTACGGGACATCTGCCCGGTGCGCATCTACCTCGCCGACATGGACGACCCCCTCGACCGCATCCTCGACGCCATGGTGAGCACCGGTATCGGCGCGGTGCCGGTGCTGCGCCACGGCGAGCTGGCCGGTATCTTCACCCGCCACGACGCCTGCCGGGTACTGGCCGAGCAGCTGCGCCGCTGACACTCCACCACCTCTGCCTCTCCCCTAACCCCTACCCCCGGCTACCGGCTGGCGGCTGGCGGCTGGCAGCTGTCCGCCTGCCGGACCACAGCACCCGTCGACAACACTTGCCACGATGCTAACCAAGGTGTATACATAAACCTATACACCGTGTACAGTGGAAAGCATGGATACATTCATCGACCGCAACGAACGCCGCAAGCGCCGCTTCCCCATCAGCGTGGTGTCGGAAGCCACGGGCGTGAACATCGTGACTCTCAGAGCCTGGGAGCGCCGCTACGGTTTTCTCAAACCCGAGCGCACGCCCAAGGGCCACCGCCTGTACAGCGAGGCCGATATCGCGCTGGTGCGCAAGGTGGTGGAGCTGCTCGAGTCGGGCATCAGCGTCGGCCAGATCGAGCCGCTGTTGCGCGGTGACCTGCCCTCGCCGGCCCAGCCACCCCAGCCGGATCAATGGCGCGACTACATCGACCGCATGCTGCACGCAGTCGAGGATTTCGACGAAGAGCGCATGGATCGCATCTACAACGAAGCCATGTCCAACTACCCGAGCCACCTGGTAACCCAGGAAATCGTGGTGCCACTGCTGGGCATCCTCGGCAACCGCTGGCAGGAGCGATCGGTGGGCATCGCCGAGGAACACTTCCTCAGCGTGTACATCCGCAACAAGCTCGGCGCGCGCTGGCATCACAGCGAGGCGCCGCCGACCGGCCCCACTCTGCTGGCAGCCTGTGTACCCGGTGAGCAGCACGAATACGGCCTGTTGCTGTTCGCCCTGCTGGCGCGGGCGCGCGGCTTCCGGGTCATCCTGCTCGGCGCCAACATGCCCCTCGAGCAGCTCGCTCCCGTGATCGAAAGCGGCAAGGCTCGCGGCATCGTGCTCTCCGCCGCCGTGGCCATCGAACACGACACCATCGACACCCGCCTGGCCCGACTGTGCGCCGCAGCCAATGCCCCGGTGTTCATCGGCGGACGCGGCACCGAGGGTCTCGAGGCCCGGCTGGAAGCGGTGGGCGCGATTCCCGTCGGCAGCCATGGCGCCGACGCCATCGAAAAGATCTACACCGAACTCCACCGCCACCAGCGCGGGCTCACCCAAGCGGGTGAAGCCGCCCACCGAGCCGACCCCTCATGACCGACCTGACCGCCGTTGCCATCGACCTGGCCGAAGCCGGGCGCCTTCCCGACCCGCTGATCCGCACCGGCATCCGCCGGCTGTTGCGCCAGCGGCTGTCCCAGCTGTCCACCCGTGACCCGGAGCAGCAGGCGCGTCTGGAGGCCGAGTTCGCCCGGAGCCTGGCCAGTCAGCCCGTGGCCGTGGCCACCGATGACGCCAACCAGCAGCACTACGAGGTGCCCACCGAGTACTACGACCGGGTTCTCGGGCGCCACAAGAAATACAGCTGCTGTTACTGGGAAAGCCCCGACGCCACCCTGGAGGAAGCGGAAACCGCGGCCCTGCTCGCCACCTGCGAACGCGCTCGACTCGAGGACGGCATGGACATCCTGGAACTCGGTTGCGGCTGGGGCTCGCTGTCGCTCTGGATGGCGCGCCACTATCCCCGCGCACGGGTGACCGCCCTCTCCAATTCCGCCACCCAGAAGGCCTGGATCGACGCCTGCGCCAAGCGCGAGGGGCTCGACAACCTGACCGTCATCACCGCCAACATGGTGGACTTCTCCACCGATCGCCATTTCGACCGCATCCTCTCGGTGGAGATGTTCGAACACATGCGCAACTGGCCGCAGCTGTTCCGTCGCATTGCCGGCTGGCTGCGCCCCGAGGGGCATTTTTTCATGCACGTGTTCTGCCACCGGGGCACCCCCTACCTGTTCCAGACCGAAGGCAGCGACGACTGGATGGGGCGCTACTTCTTTACCGGCGGCATGATGCCGAGCGATGCCATGCCGCGCCTGCTGCAACAGGACCTGCGACTGGAAGATCACTGGCGTTGGAACGGCACCCACTACGGCCGCACCCTCGAGGCCTGGCTGGCGCGACACGACCGCCAGCGCGATGAGGTGATGGCGATTTTCAAACAGTGCTACGGCGAGGCGGCGCGCACCTGGTATCACCGCTGGCGACTGTTCTATCTGGCGGGCGCCGAACTGTTCAACTACCGCAACGGCAGCGAATGGTGGGTCAGCCACTACCTCTTTTCGCCCCGTGAACACCGCGCACTCGACGAATCCCGATGACCAGTCTGCTGCTGCCCCTGGGCGCCAACCTGTTGCTTGCGACCCTGCTCTGGCTGGTCAGTGTGGCGCGCCGCAACGCCAGTCTCGTGGACCTGCTGTGGCCGGTGTTTTTCGCGGTCGCGGCCATCCTCTGGATCGGCGATCCCGGTGCGGGGGTGTCGACCCTGGCCTGGCTGCCGGCAGTCATCGTGGTGCTGTGGGCGCTGCGCCTGCACGCCCATCTGCTGTGGCGCAACCTCGGCGAGCCGGAGGACCGGCGCTACCAGGCCATCCGCGCCCGCCATCCCGGTTTCTGGTGGAAAAGCCTGTTCATCGTCTTCTGGCTGCAGGCCATCATTGCGTGGGTGGTCAGCCTGGTCATCCGGGGGGCAATCCAGCAGGCGGGCGACACCCTGACACCCTGGTTGGCAGCCGGCGCCGTGCTCGCCGTGGCCGGGCTGCTGTGGGAAAGCATCGCCGACTGGCAGCTGGCCCGTTTCAAGGCCGACCCCGCCAACCGCGGCCGGGTGCTCGACCACGGTCTGTGGCGCTACAGCCGGCACCCCAACTACTTCGGCGAAAGCTGCGTGTGGTGGGGGCTTTGGCTGATGGCGCTGCCGGGCCACGGCTGGACCCTGTTCGCACCGCTGCTCATGACCTTTCTGCTGTTGCGCGTCTCCGGCGTCAGCCTGCTGGAGCAGGACATCGGCGACCGCCGCCCCGAGTACGCACGCTACCGGCAACGTACCAGTGCCTTCATTCCGCGACCACCGCGAGGTCAGACCCCATGAACCGGTTTCGCAGCCTCACCCTCGCCGGCGGCATCACCGCGCTCGCCGGTGCACTTATGGCCGCGCTGCCCCTGTCGGCCAGCGCCGAGCCGAGCGAGCAACGCCTGGCGTTCGATGTCTTTCTCAATGAGCGTGCGATCGGCACCCACCGCTTCGATATTCGTCGCGATGAAGACCTGTGGGCGATCACCAGCGATGCCGCCTACGACGTGCGCATCCTGTTCTTCAACGCCTACCGCTATCGCCACCGCGCCGAGGAACAGTGGCAGGACGGCTGCCTGACCCGTATTCGCTCCAGTACCGATGACGACGGCGACACCATCGAACTCAGCGGTGAGCGCGGTGAGCAAGGCCTGCGCGTCACCGTCAACGGCGCCACCACTGACCTGGACCACGATTGCGTAGCCAGCTTCGCCTATTGGCACCCCGAATGGCTGGACCGGGCCCGGCTGCTCAACCCGCAGACCGGCGACCTGGAAGCCGTGGCGCTGAGCGGAGGTGAGCTCGCCCCGCTGCCCTGGCAGGACACCCGGACCGCATACCGCTACCAACTGGAAACTCCGGAGGCACCGATCGAACTTTGGTACGACCGTGACGGCCGCTGGATCGGCCTGCGCTCACGCCTCGAATCCGGGCACACGGTCACCTATCGGGCCGCGGAGCCCGAACGGGCCGCGCTGTCCCACCACCTGGATGACCCTTCATGAAAATCGCCATCATCGGCACCGGCATCGCCGGCAACGTGGCCGCCTGGCACCTCAACCGGGACCACGACATCACGGTGTACGAGGCCCAGGGACATATCGGCGGGCACACCCACACCCACGACCTTCAGATTCGCGGTCAGCGCTGGGCGGTGGACAGCGGTTTTATCGTCTTCAACCACAAGACCTACCCGAATTTTCTCAAGCTGCTGCAACAGCTTCGGGTGGGCTGGAAACCGACAGAAATGAGCTTCAGCGTCCACTGCGACCGCACGGGGCTGGAGTACTGCGGCACCAGTCTGAACACCCTGTTCGCCCAGCGCAGCAACCTGCTGCGGCCATCCTTCTACCGCATGCTGCGCGACATCCTGCGCTTCAACCGTGCCGCGCTGGCGTTTCTGGAACAGCCCGACACCACGCTGACACTGGCCGACTTCCTGCGGCACAACGGCTTCGGTGCCGCCCTGCGCGATCAGTACATCGTGCCCATGGGGGCGGCCATCTGGTCCGCCGACCCGGCGGTCATGCTGCAGTGCCCCGCGCTGTTTTTCCTGCGCTTCTGCGACAACCACGGCCTGCTGTCCGTCGACGATCGTCCCCAGTGGTTCGTGATCGAGGGCGGCTCACACCGCTACGTGGAAAAGCTCACCGCGCCCTTCCGTGACCGTATTCGTCTCGATACCCCGGTCACCGGCGTGACACGCCATCCGACTCATGTGAGCGTGACCTCGCAGCGGGGAGATTCACCGCCGGTGGAGGAGTCCTTCGACGCGGTATTTTTCGCCTGCCACAGCGATCAGGCGCTGACGCTGCTTACCGACGCTTCCGGCGACGAGCGCGACATTCTCGGGGCCATTCCCTACCAGCCCAACCTCGCCTACCTGCACACCGACAGCCGCTTCCTGCCCACCCGCAAATTGGCGCTGGCGAGCTGGAACTACCGCATCCCCACCAGCCAGCAGGCAAGCTGCAGCGTCACCTACCACATGAATACCCTGCAGGGACTGGATGCACCGGTGGACCTGTGCGTCACCCTCAACCCGGAACAGCCGCCTCGGGAACAGCACATCCTCAAGACCCTGCACTACGCCCACCCCATGTTCACCGCCAGGGGCGTGGCCGCGCAGGCGCGCCACGAGGACATCAGCGGCGTCAACCGCACCTTCTACTGCGGGGCCTACTGGCGCTACGGATTTCACGAGGACGGTGTCTGGAGTGCCCTGCAGGCGCTGCAACATTTCACGGCCTGGGAGCAGCAGCATGCACAGCTGTCTGTACGTCGGACCGGTTAGCCACCGGCGGGTGACGCCGGTGCACCACGACTTTCGCTACCGGCTGTCGCTGGCCTATCTGGATCTCGCCGAGTTGGACGAGGTTCTGGCCCTGCCGTGGCTGTCGCAACACTGGGGGCCGCTGCAGTTTCGTCGCCGCGACCATCTGGGCGATGCCGACCAGCCACTGGCGGAAACGGTACGCGCCTTCGTGTCGCAACGCAGCGGCGCGGAGGTGGCCGGGCCGATCCGGCTGCTGACGACGCTGGCCAATTTCGGCTACCGGTTCAACCCGCTGAGCCTGTTCTATTGCTTCGATGCGGCGGACCGGCGGCCGGAGTTCGTGGTGGCCGAGGTCACCAACACCCCCTGGGGCGAACAGCATCACTACCTGCTGGACCTGCGTCACAGCGAGGACACACGACGCATGACGCTGGAACATCGCAAGGCGTTCCATGTATCGCCCTTCATGCCGCTGGACATGCGCTATCACTGGCAACTCAACGCGCCCGATCAACAGCTGCGACTGACGCTCGCCAACAGCGTCGACGGCCAACGGGTATTCAGCGCCGGCCTGGCTCTCGAACGCCACGCACTGACGCCCGACACCATTCGCCGGCACCTGCTCGGCCGGCCGCTGCAGAGTTTTGGCATCAGCGCCGCCATCTACTGGGAGGCGCTGAAACTGTGGCGCAAGAAAGCGCCCT